>JAZRUD010000143.1:0-5347 GCA_045652385.1 Clostridia bacterium | reverse complement strand
GACATGGCTGTTTTCCAGATGTCTGGCAATGGACTCCGGCCACTCCGTTCCCGGGTCGATTCCTTCGTCGTACCAGAAGCGGTACCCTCTGGCCGCCAGCTCCCGGAGGATGGGTTCAACGCGGTCGTAGTCCCGGTGACTATAGCTGATAAAAATATACGGATCCGTTCCCTCATAGGGCTTTATCCTCTGTATGTTTCCATCCATATGCTTTCCTCACAATGGGCTATGCCCGGAAAAAGCAATCGTTCCCGGAGACAAAGCCTATCTCGTTCGAAAACGCTATCGTTCCCGGATGACCTGGGGTTTGGCAATGCCAACATTATACGACAAATGTGTGGAATAATCTACAGGTAAGCCTATTGGACAGTCTCAAACTTTACAGACTGTGTTTTTCCGGAACGATATTTGCTTTTCAATAATACTTGTTATGATATCGGAAACGGATCGATGTTAGGAAGGAGGAGTAGGTATGATTCTTAGGAGCATAGGGAGATCCCCTCGAAAATGCCAGAGTTCTGGGACCCCCCATTATATGGCTTTTTCACATCCCATATGTAGCATTGCTGGCACACGTGAATACACATGGCGAGCACTGTGTGGTCGTGTCTGTTTCATCGTAAAGCAAAGCCCTGCGACAAAAACTTCATATGCGTGGTTTTGGTCGTTTTTTGCTCTTTTCTGGCAGGCGCCTCAGACCAGCACTTCCTTCGTGGCCGGCCGAGTGCGGGCGATGGGTTTTCCCTTGCGGACGGAGAGGGTCACAGGGGCATTGTTGCTCAGGGCCTCGTACCAGTCGCCGGCATCCAGGACCACGAAGCTGGCGGGTCGGCCCACAGCGAGGCCGTACTCCTCACCCAGATGCAGGACCTTCGCTCCGTTGGCGGTCACGAACCGGTAGCTGTTCAAAATGTCTTCCCGGCCCATCATCTGGGTCACGTGGAGCCCAAGATACACCGTGTCCCGCATGGCGCCGCAGCCCATGGGGTACCAGGGGTCGAACAGGTCGTCGTTGCCGAAGGCCACGTTGATCCCCGCGGCAGTGAGTTCCTTCACCCTCGTCACGCCCCGGCGCTTGGGGTAGGCGTCCGCCCGGCCCTCCAGGTGGGTGTTCACCAGGGGGTTGGAGACGAAGTTGATCCCGCTCATCTTCAAAAGCCGCATGAGCTTCAGCACGTAGGCGTTGCTGTAAGAGTGCATGGCGCAGGTGTGAGAGGCGGTGACCCTGTCCCTGAGGCCCAGCTCCAACGCCCGTGTAGCCAGGGTCTCCAGGCCCCTGGACTGGTCGTCGTCGGTCTCGTCGCAGTGGACGTCCATAAGAAGCCCGTGGTCGGCGGCCAGCTTGCAGGCGTAGTTCAGCGATTCCACCGCGTATTCCCCGGTGAACTCGAAATGGGGGATGGCGCCCACGGCGTCTACGCCCAGCCCCACCGCTTCCTCCATGAGGCCCTTGCCGTTGGGATAGCTCAATATCCCCTCCTGGGGGAAGGCCACCACCTGGATGTCAGCCAGGGGCCGAAGCTCCTCCCGCACCTCCAAAATGGCCCGCAGGGCCGTCAGGCTCGAATCCGTCACGTCCACATGGGTGCGGATGAACTGGACGCCGTTGGAAGCGTAGAGCCGCACGGCCCGGCGGACCCGGTCCTTCACGTCCTCGGCGTTCAGCTTGTCCTTGCGCTTGGCCCAGCACTCGATGCCCTCGAAGAGGGTGCCGGACATGTTCCACACGGGGTCCCCCGCCGTCAGCGTGGCGTCCAGGTGCACGTGGGACTCTACGAAGGGGGGCAGCACCAACTTCCCGCCCAGGTCCGTGACTTCCTCCCCCGGCCGGGGGGCCAGCTTAGGCTCGATGGCGGCGATGCGGCCGTCCTCCACCCGGATGTCCCGGATCTCGGCAGCGTTTTCGATGCGCGCGTTGGTGTAGAGCATGAAGGACCTCCTTACCTGTTCTTTTTGACGAGCTTATTGTAGACCAGGCAGCAGACGCAGGCCACGGCCATGGCGTTCACGGAGGCGATGCCCCACTTGACGAAGTTGCCCACCAGGGCGCCGGCCACCACACCCAGGACCGCACCCCAGTTGACGGCCACTTTCTCCTTTTCCTCGCCCTGATACTTGCTGCGGTTCAGGAAGTAGTCCAGGATGATGATGGCGCCGATGGGGGGCAGCGTGGCGTTCAGGAAGTTGAGCCATCCGATGAAGTTGTTGTAGAGCCAGATGGCTGCCACGGTGCCGATGATGCCGCTGACGATGACCATGGGGCGCTTGCGGACGCTGGTGATGTTGGAGAGGCCCAGGCCGCCGGTGTAGAGGGCGTTGTCGTTGGTGGTCCAGATGTTGGCGCCCAAGACGATGAGGGCGGGGACCGTCAGGCCCTGAGCGATCATGACGTAGAAGATGTCGTCCATCTCGGTGAAGGCGCCGCCCACCGCGCCGAAGGCGAACATGAGGGTGTTGCCGATGAAGAAGGCGATGACTGTGGTGATGACGGCGATCTTATTGGTCTTGGAAAAGCGGGTGAAGTTGGGGGTGGCGGTGCCGCCGGACACGAAGGAACCGATGACCAGGCCCACGCCGGAGAACAGGGTAAGGGACCCGGCGTTCTGGGCGAAGATGGCCGCAAGGCCGCCGCCCTGCTCCGTGGCCGTCACCATGGAGTAGATGCCCAGGATGGCGATGAGGGGGACGGAGATGTAGCTGATGATCTCCATACCCTTGATGCCGAAGTAGGCGGAGGCGGTCATGCACACGCCGCCCAGGATCACCAGAAGGATGGGATTTACATGGAGCACCTCGGCGGCGGGGATGGCGAACATTGCCACGCCCACGCCGAACCAGCCGATCTGAGTCAGGGAGATCATGGCTGACGGCAGGTAGGACCCGAAGCGGCCGAAGGACCGCCGGGCCAGGAGGTCGAAGGACAGGCCCGATTCGCTGCCGATGAACCCGAGAGCGCCGGTGTACGCCGCCAGGATCATGCCGCCGATGAGCACGGCCCACACGAAGCCGCCTAAATCGAGGCCGTTGCCCAGCTTGGCGCCCACGGACATGCTGGCGGAGAAGAAGGTGAAGCCCAGCATGATGAAGAACATGGGCAGAAAGCCCTTGCGCGCCTTCTGGGGCACCGCTTCGAAGGAATAATCTGTGTCTTTGTGCTGTTGGTTCCGGTTGGTTGCCATGATGTTTTGCCCTCCGTTTCTTTTTTGATGCGTCTTGTCACGGGGGACCGATAAAAAAGCGGCTCCCCGTCCAAGGAGAGCCGCGAAAGATGAATATTCTCTTTGCGCCATGATGCCGCAGCATCGCAGTCCTTGGAGGCCTCTCTGGACCTGCCTTAAAGCACTACGTGTAGTATACGGTTCAAAGGTCCGTCTGTCAACCATATTGGAAAAAAACATAGCGCAGCCTGCCCGTTTTTCTTCGCTGCAATCGTTGCTCTTAGCGCAAAATGTACGTATTTGCACATAGCGTGATCTATGGAAAGCTTTTTCAAAACAGGTTGCAATAATCGCAATACGCCAGTGAGCATTGTGCGGTCATTCCTGCAGTCAAATCTGTGCCCGAGCTTATCCGAGCTTCCGGTAGTCCCGCGGGGAAACGCCGATAGCCTTGTGAAAGGCGTCCCCGAAATAGTTGCTGTCGCTGAACCCGCAGCGGTCAGCGATCTCCGTGATCGAAAACGAGGTGGACAGCAACAGCTCGCAGGCACGCTGAATCCGAAGGTTGACAAGGTATTCGCGCAGGCCGAAGCCGGTCACACGTTTGAACGTGCGCGACAGGTGCGATGGGCTCACGGCAAAGTGCGCCGCAAGCCCCGGCAGCTTGATTTCCTCTGCCAAATGGTCATACAGGTACGCCGTCACCTGATGGATGCGCCGCGTGGTCTCGTCCTCCGATCCGTCGTTTTCCGCCTCCTGCGCCCGGTAGCGCAGAATCGAGATCAGCAACTCACAAAGACACGCCTTGGCCACGCTGTGTGCGTGCGGCGGCTGGTTCTCGTATTCGTAGAACATTCGTCCGAGCAGCAGAAAGATCGCATCGCGCCGCTGCGAAGGGATCGTGACCTGCCCGGCACGCAGACACAGCGGCGTCAGTTTTTCGCCGAGAAAATCGTCTATCTCCGCGGCGGTTTCCTTCGTCAGCGAAATGACGTACTTGGTGTGTGAGCCGTCGTTGAGATAGTCCGTCTTGTGCAGCGTGCGGGCAGGGATGATCGCAATGTCCCCGGCCTGCAGGCGGTAGATACGCCGCCCGATCAGCACGGAACAGCGCCCCTCCGTCATAATGAAGATTTCGTGGAAGCGATGAAACCGTTTTCGATCCTCCTCCCAAACTCCGATCTGCATTCGTTTCAGAATGCGAAAATCAGAAAAGCGTTCGCTTTGTTCCATGCGCTGCCTCCCTTCGCCGTAGCTTGCTTTACGCTTCATTCTACCGAATCATTTCTGTTTTGACAACATAGAATCTGTAATTTATGTGAAAGATGACAAGAATTTCGTAGAAATTACATGGAGTTTGTTTTATGATGAACGCGTGCTTGAGAGAAAGCACAGTTGAACAGAAAAGAGGAAAAACAATATGCGTTATGTATATAACAAACTGAATGCACTTTTAAATAACCACCGTGACGCAAACGTCAGCAGCCGCAGCGATGACAGCCGCAGCAGCGCCCTGGACTTCTACACGCACGACGCAGTGTCCGCGATCTGCTTTGCGCAGGATTCGTTCAAGTCCGAACAGCGGTAACACACCCTGAAAAATCCTCCCACAGGCAATCCCGGGGATTTGCAGCAGTGTGACCCCCTTAAGCATCTCCTTTTCCTGATCAATCCAGGCAACTGAAAGGTTTAGCAAAGAGCCGGTTGGATTTTTGCCCCGAGTATGATATTGTATTCGTATCACCGGGCAAATCGATCTGATCGGCGCTTTTTGTGGTCCGGACGAATAAGGAGGGACGTATGGATATGACCTTTCGCGCATTTATAAAGAAATACTGGCTGCAGGCGACGGCCGTGCTCTGCAGCATGGCGGTTTTCCTGTTCTGGGTCGCGCTGCGCGTCAACTGGGCGGGCATCTCCAAATTCCTGGGAGCGGATCACAACCCCAGCTTTCTTGTAATGAATCTGCCGCTCATGCTCTGCGTCCTCATGGGTGTGATTCTGCTGCTTACGATCCTGTCCTTCCTCTGTATCCGTGGCAAAAAGAGATGGCCGTATATGGCGTCGCTGGTGTTCTCCGCCGTTTTTGCCATCGCCATCGGCGTCGTGATCGCCAACGGCTCCAACGATTATATCCAGTTCATCCTGCCGAAATTCCTTCGATCCGTGGGGGTGGCTGCCGCGCTGAT
>JAZRUD010000142.1:0-2506 GCA_045652385.1 Clostridia bacterium | reverse complement strand
ATCTCCCAGGGCAAGCCCAAGGCGACGGCCGCCGCCGATAGCGACGGCAAGACCTTCGCCGGCACCGTGCACACCAACTCCAAGGCCGCCCTGCGCAAGAGCGCCGATACGGCCGCCAAGTGCCTCAAGGAGCTTTCCGACGGAGAAAAGCTGACGGTCTACTACAAGACCAAGGGCGCCGACGGCCACACCTGGTACTACGTGGCCTCCGGCAAGACCAAGGGCTATATCCGCTCCGATCTCGTCAAAGTCTCGGGAAAGGTGCCGACAAAATAGACCCTGCATCACACCCTTTGCGGGCGTCGAAAGACGCCCGCTTTTCGTAAACAACGCTTGCTTTTTATCGGCGTTACCGTATAATAGAAGAAACAATCCCCAGTCCGGGCGGTGCCCGGAAGAAAGAGACACGTCTTGATATTCGGCAAGCACATCAACCGCTACTATCTCAAATACGCGCCGAGGCTCCTGCTGGGGGCGGTGGCCCTCATCCTGGTGGACTACGTGCAGCTCGTCATGCCCGAGCTCTACCGGATGCTGGTCAACGGACTCAATACCGGCGAGGTGCTCTATAACGGGGCTACGGTGCCCTTCACCATGGACTTCCTGCTGGACAAGCTGTGCCTGCCCATCGTGTACATCATCGTGATCATGGTCATCGGCCGGTTCCTGTGGCGGGTATGCTTCTTCGGCGCCGCCATCAAGGCGGAGACGGACATCCGCATCCGTATGTTCGATCACTGCAAGGACCTCTCCCGGGAATACTACCAGGTGAACAAGGTGGGCAACCTCATGAGCCTGTTCACCAACGACCTGGACACCATTCAGGAGTGCTTCGGCGACGGCATGCTGATGTTCTTCGACGCCCTGTTCCTGGGCGTGCTGGCCTTCTCCAAGATGCTGCGGATGGACCTCGCTCTGACCCTCCTCACCCTGGTGCCCCTGACCATGCTCCTGCTGGTGGGCGTGTTCATGGGCAAGACCATGATGAAGAAGTGGGAGGTCCGGCAGCAGGCCTTCTCCAACCTCAGCGACTTCGCCCAGGAGAGCTTTTCGGGCTTCGCCGTGGTGAAGGCCTTCGTGAAGGAGCTGGTCCAGCTCAGGGACTTCCAGAAGCTGAACATCGACAACGAGAACACCAACGTGAGCTACGTGAAGACCTCCACCAAGCTCCACGTTTTCATCACGCTGCTGGTGGAGACGGTCATCTGCGTCATTCTGGGCTACGGCGGGTATCTGGTCTATCAGCACCGGTTCGACGCCGGGCAGCTGGTGGAGTACATCGCCTACTTCTCCTCCGTGGTCTGGCCGGTCATGGCCGTGGCCATGCTCATCGAAAAATCCGCCCGGGGCAAGGCGTCGCTGAACCGGGTGTCGGAGCTGCTGGAGGCGAAGATCGACGTGCAGGACCAGCCCGGGGCCGCGGACATCGAGGGCATCCGGGGCAAGATCGAGTTCAGGGATCTGACCTTCCGCTATCCTGACGGGGAGTTCGACGCCCTGGAGCACGTATCCTTCACCGTCGAGCCCGGGGAAAGCGTGGGCATCGTGGGCAAGACCGGCTCCGGCAAGACCACCATCGTGGATCTGATCCTCCGGACCTACAACGTGCCCGACGGCACCCTGTTCGTGGACGATCGGGACGTGAACGGCATCACCATCCAATCCCTCCGGGCGGGCTGCGCCTACGTGCCCCAGGACAACTTCCTGTTCTCGGACACCATCACCAACAACATCAACTTCGCCTTCGACGACGTGAACAGGGAGGCCGTGCGGCAGGCCGCCCGCCTCGCTGACGTGCACGGGAACATCGCCGAGTTCAAGGAAGGGTACGAGACCATCCTGGGCGAGCGGGGCGTCACCGTCTCCGGGGGACAAAAGCAGCGCATCTCCATCGCCCGGGCTCTCATGAAGGACGCGCCCATCCTCATCCTGGACGACTCCGTCTCCGCCGTGGACACGGACACGGAGAAGGTGATCCTGCAGAACCTGCGGGAGACCCGAAAGGGCAAGACCACCATTTTGATCGCCCACCGCATCTCCACCATCCAGACCCTGGACAAGATCGTCTTTGTGGAGGATGGGCGGATCATCGCCGTGGGCAGCCACGAGGAACTGCTTGCCGCCTGTCCGGCCTACGCACGGATGGTGGAACTCCAGCGCCTCGAGGACGAGGCCAGGGAATGAGGAGGTGACGATCATGCATGCTTACTATCCCCTGCTGCTGACCGGCGGCATCATCGGCTTCTTCTCCATCGTTCTGATCGTGGCCTACGCCTCCATCAAGGACAAGAAACAGGCCATCGGCTTCGACCGGCATATGAAGGACGGCGAGATCATCCGCCGGCTCCTCAGATACGCCAAACCCTACCGGGGCCACTTCATCTTCGTGGGCTTCATCATGCTCTTCGGCATCGCCTACGACATCCTGTCCCCCACCATTATCGGCAAGGTGACGGACCTCATCAAGGACGATTTCGAGCTCCCGGAGCTCTATCGGCTGGTGGCC
>JAZRUD010000141.1:0-1024 GCA_045652385.1 Clostridia bacterium | reverse complement strand
GGGCCAACGTGCCCGTGGTGAACGTTTTTGAAGAAAGCCAATGGAACTGAAAGCAAAGCAGCAACTGGATATAGGCCTCGATTTCGTGCTGGACCGGCTTTTGCCCCTGAGCCCTTTGGGCCGGGAGAAGAAGCGGGCCCTGGGCCCCTATGCCCGGTCGGAGCGGGCGGCTCTGGAACAAGAACTGGAAAACCTGGGCAAAGCCGTGGCCCTGGAGGATCAGCCGGCCCTCGGACGCTTCCGGCAGGGGCTGATGCAGCTTCGGGATGTTCGGGGCACCGTGTCTCGTCTGGGACGGCGGGATCTAGATCAGGTGGAGCTCTTCGAGCTCAAGCGGTATCTGCTGCTGCTGCGGGATATGGCGGCAGCTTTCAGCGACCTGCAGGCCGCTGCCCGTTGGGAGGGGATAAGCTTGCGGGACGTGCCCGAAGCCCTTTTGATCCTGGACCCGGAAATCTCCGGCAACCCCGCTTTCTCCCTGCGGGACCGATGGTCAGAGGCGTTGGCCGCCGTCAGGAAAGAGAAAGCGGAGATAGAAAAGCAGATCGCCCAAACCAGCGGCGAAGTTCGGGAAGCCCTGCTTTTGCAGCGCACGGGGATCGTCCTTCGGGAAGCGGAGGAAGAGCGGCGCCTGTGCGCCCGGCTCTCCCGAAAGCTGATGCCTTTTCAAAAAGCGTTCGCCGACAGTCTGGACATCCTGGGGCGTCTCGATCTGCTGCTTGCTAAGGCCGCCCTGGTTCGGGAGCTGGGCGGCGTGATGCCCACCCTCACCGACAAAGAGCTGTCCTTCGTGAACATGGTCCATCCCGCCGTCGCCGACAGTCTGAAACAGCAGGGAGCCGCCTTCACGCCCCTGACCATCGCTCTTGGTCCGGGGGCCGCCGTGCTCACCGGGGCCAATATGGGCGGCAAGAGCGTATGCCTCAAGACCCTGGCTCTGAACGTATATCTCACCCATTGCGGCCTGTTCCCCTTCGCCGAAAGGGCGGCTGTGCCTTTCTTCGACGGATTATGCCTGGTCCGG
>JAZRUD010000140.1:0-2196 GCA_045652385.1 Clostridia bacterium | reverse complement strand
CCTGCCGATAGGCCCGGATGTCCGCGGCGTATGCCATGGTGGGTTCCGTCAGCAGCATGTCAAAGCTCCTCCTTGGCGATATGGTAGATCAGATCCGGTATGGCCCAGCCCCGGGCCCGGCGATAGTCCATGCAGGGCTCGTCCCGCCCCAGCAGGGGCGCGCCGGTGGCGGAGTTGTCCGACACCGCCAGCAGGGCCACGGCGGGCACCTCGAACAGGTCCGCCAGCCGGTAGAAGAGGGCCGTCTCCATCTCCACGAGCTCCGCGCCGGAGGCTTTGATCTCGTTCAGATGGGAATACTCGAGGGCGATGGAGTCCGTGCAGAACACCTTCCCCGGCCGGATCTTGTACCCCAGCCGCCGCCCGAGGGCCACGACCCGGTCCACGTACGCCCGATCCGGCGGAAGGACGGGGGCGAAGGGCGTAAAGGCGGGCAGCTTTTCCTCGAAGTACGCCCCGGCGTAGGTGCCGTCGAAGCAGACCTCCGGCGTGCAGACGGTCCCCACGGGGAAGTCCGGCGTGAGGCCGCCCACGGCCCCGGCGAAGATCATGGATTTGAAGGACAGCTCCGCGCAGATGATGATGTGGTCCAGCACGTTGCAGGCCCCCGAGGCGGTCTGGGCCCAGGCGATCTTCACGCCCGCCTTCTCCACCAGGAACCCGGAGAAATAGGCGTGCTGGGTGAGCTGCGTCACGGTGAAGGACGGGTCCAGGACGGTCTTGTCCGGTTTCCAGCCCGTGGCCACCACCAGGGCGTCGTAGGTCTCGTCCGGCTCGAAGCCGAAGCATTCCCGGCTCATGACCCCGGCGTTGTACCGCTTCATGTTTTCCAGCGCTTGCAGCAGCCGCGGCTTCATAAAATCCCCTCCCGTCCGCGTTTTGTAGAGCATACCATCCTTTTCCAGGCCCGTCAATACAGGCGATAGCCTTCCCCTTGAGGGGAAGGGGGACCGCTTGCGGTGGATGAGGTGGTGCACCTGGCGAAAACATTCCGTCAGCGTATCTCGTTTGGAACATTTCCGGTGGTCAAAGACGGAGGTCTGTGGTATACTGATACCATGAAAAAGCTGTGGAGCATACTCTGCCTCCTGCTCCTGCTCGCGGGCTGCGGCGGGAAGGAGACGGACGGGAAAATCGCATACGTCCCCGCCGAGACGGACCGCCCCGCCGGATACGTCACCGCCGCGCCCCTGTTCACCCCGGCGCCGACGGCTGCGCCCACCCCTGCGCCCACGCCCACCCCGGAACCGACCCCCACGCCGGAACCCACGCCCGTGCCCATGGCGGTGCGGCTCCGGGAATACGTGGCGGGCATGACGGATCGGGAGAAGATCGGCCAGCTGGTCATGTTCGGCTTTGCCGGCACCAAGACCGTGTCCGCTGAGTTCGCCAGGATCATGGCGGACTACGCCGTGGGCAACGTGATCCTCTACGGCCAGAACGTCTCCCGGGACGACAAGGACGGGGGCTTCGACCGCTGCGCCCAGCTGACCGAGGACATCCGCGCCCACAGCGTCACCAGCATCCCCCTGCTCGTCAGCATCGACGTGGAGGGCGGGACCGTGACCCGCTTCCGCTGGCGGACCAAGACCCAGTCCGCCCAGGACCTGGGGAACGGCAACGACGCCGAGGCCGCCCGGCTCCAGTTCGAGCGCATCGCCACCGCCCTCTACGACGTGGGCGTCAACGTGGACCTGGCCCCGGTGCTGGACGTGGCGAAGGACCCGGGGAAGACCTTCCTGGGGAAGCGGATCATCAGCCGGGACGCGGAGATCGCGGCCCGGATCGGCTGCGCCTGCGTGGAGGGGGTCCAGACGGGCGGGTGTCTGTCCGTAGCCAAGCATTTCCCCGGCCACGGGGCCACCGCCGCCGATTCCCACGACGTGACGCCGGTGGTGAAGAAGACCCTGGCGGAGCTGTGGGCCTACGAGCTGGTGCCCTTCGAACGGGCCGTGGCGGCGGGGGTGGACGGGATCATGATGGCCCACATCCTCTATCCCGAGATCGACCCGGACCGCATCGCCTCCCAGAGCGAGGTGTTCATGACGGACGTGCTGCGGGGGGAGATGGGCTTCGAGGGCGTGATCATGGCCGACGACTTCCGCATGAACGGGCTTCGGTCCAGGGCCTCTTTGGAGCAGGCGGCGGTCCGGTTCATCCTGGCGGGGGGCGACCTCATCCTCTGCGGGGCCAATC
>JAZRUD010000139.1:0-2454 GCA_045652385.1 Clostridia bacterium | reverse complement strand
CCTCGCAGCATAAAAATACACTTGCCTCCGTCCATAACAGCAAGTTCGTCCTGGGTCATCAACTCCTTTCCTAATTTCTGATAACTGAGACCGTGGGAGGTTTGCGTGCCTCTGTTTTCGGATCGGTTGTAGCTGTCGATGGTTTCTTTGCCCAGCAGCTCCGATATCTCCTTCAGGGTCGTTTTCTCCTTGCCTCCCAAAAACAAGGTACTGTCGCAGTTGCCGACGATGGTATCCGCGCTGTCCTTGTAAATGGCTTTTAACTGACTCTGCGATTGCAGAATGATGGACGCCGATATTTCACGGCTCCGGATGGTGGCGATCAGCTTGTCAAATGCGGGTATCTGGCCGATATTCGCAAATTCGTCCAGGATCAGACGGACGTGGACGGGTAAGCGCCCGCCGTAGAAATCATCCGCCTTGTCGCAAAGAAGGTTGAAAAGCTGACTATACATAAGGGCGGCAACAAAGTTAAAGGTGCTGTCGGTATCGCTGATGATAACGAACAGCGCCGCCTTGCTGTCGCCCAGAGTATCAAGCTCCAATTCGTCATAGGCCATAAGCTCCCGCAGCTCCTTGATATCGAAGGGAGCGAGACGAGCGCCGCAGCTAATGAGGATGGATTTTAATGTTTTGCCCGCGGCCATCTTGAATTTCTTATACTGCTTGACGGCGAAATGGTCCGGGTCTTTTTCCTCCAGGTCAGCAAAAAGGAGGTCAACGGGGCTTTGGTATTCCTCATCGTCCTCCCTGGCTTCACTGGCATTGATAAGATCAAGCAGCGTTATGAAGTTTTTTTCATCCTCCGTGGCCTCATACCAGATATATCCGATCAGGGCCGAGTAATAGAGGCGTTCCGCCTTTACCCAGAAATCCTCGCCGGATTTGTCGCCCTCGCCTTTGGTATTCATAATCAGGGCGTTTACCAGCTTCAAAATATCCTTTTCGGATCGGATATACGCCAGAGGGTTATACCGCATAGATTTTTTGAAATTTATGAGGTTCAGGCTTTTGATACGGTATTTCTTTCGCTCCAGGAGCCGTCCCACCTCGTTTAAGATCGTGCCTTTCGGATCGGTCACGACGTAGGAGGAATGGCATTGAAGGAGAGAAGGCTTGCAGAAGAACCTTGTTTTACCGCTGCCGCTGCCTCCGATCACAAGAATGTTTTTGTTTCTCGCGTATTTGGGCTGTTTCGGTCTGCTTGACATTGTGATACGCTCGGTCTGCGTGATGGGGATATTGTTGAAAAAGTCCTCGTCCACAAACGGGGCGATATCCGCAGGCGTGCCCCATCGGGCGCTGCCGTACTCCACACCGTGACGGTATTTCTTTGCGTTCTTGCCCTTGAAATGCACGATCAAGCGGATAATGACCGCGCCCGCAATGCCGATCAGGAGGTCAACAAGGTGGAAGCTGGGGGCGAGGGAGGAAAACGCCGCCGTGAAACCTTCACCGATGGAGAGTATCTTTGCGGAGAGGTCCGCGCCCGGTGCCAGACGGAAGGCCTGGGATACCTTGTCGAAGGGATACACGAACAGCACATACGGGATGTTGGTTAGGATCAGTTTTTTCACGTTCATAGCTGCACGCTCCGATCTTTGACCTTGACTTTCTCCCGGTCAATGGTTCTTTGTTCGGCCCTCTGCGCCGCCTTTTCCTTCGCCTTTGCCAGACGCTCCCGGATGGTCGGCTTTTCCTCACGGGCCATTTTCTTTGCCGCGAACTCCTGGAAGGCTGCCGTGATCGCGTCTGCGTCCCGGCTTTTGAAGAACACCATATACCGGGGCTTTTCGGCCGTGGTGTCTTTCTTCAGGGCGAAATCCACGTGGTACTTTTTCGCGACCGCCGTAAAGGCCTTGATATTCTTGTCGGTGATCTCGATATTTGCCAGCCCCGCGTTTTGCCCGGCAAGCTGTTTGAGGCTTTGCTTGCCCCGGTGTATCTTTGCGCCTTTGTTCTTCTGCGCCTCCAAAAAGGCTTTGAGTGCTTTTTCAAGGGTGTGCTCGCTGATCTTGGCGCCGTCAATGATAATGGCTACTGCCTTGCCGGTTACTTCTTCCTGCATTTACTCACGCCCCCTTCGTCCGTCCCCGTACATATCGTGTTGTACCAGGGAGGAATAATAGCTGTTGATGGTGGAGGGCGCGTTATACAGCGCCGCCAGGAGATATTTCTTGATATTGCGGACATAGGTGGTGTTGTCCCTCATGCAATCCATGACATACTGAACGTGGGAACTGTCCAGCTTCAGGAAACGGGATTTTACCACCTCCGCCGGATAATCGTCTCCGGCTATGCGGACCGTCTTTCTTGCCGAACATACGGTAACCACGATAAGCTCCGCGATCTCGTCAAGCTGTTCACGGTCCATCTTCGGGTCCTGAATGAGAATGTCATAGTCGATATTCTCCAAAACGATCTCACGGTATGTTTCTCTCGCTCCCATCCCAT
>JAZRUD010000138.1:0-2334 GCA_045652385.1 Clostridia bacterium | reverse complement strand
CCCCCTTCTACGTGCTCTGCTGCGTGAACCAGATCCTGGCCGGGTCCCTGCGGGGCGCGGGAGACAGCCGCACGCCCATGTTCATCATGCTGGGCAGTTTCGTGGTCTTCCGGCAGATATATCTCTTCATCATCACCCATTTCGTGTCCAACACCATCGTCCCCGTGGCGCTGGGATATCCGGCGGGCTGGCTGGTGTGCAGCACCGCCACCTATCTCTACTTCCGTTTCGCGCACTGGGAGAAGCACCGCGTGGTCGAGTGACCGCGAACATTTTGAAACGAGGAACAAGCTATGCGCTATGATCAAACCGCGATCCTGACCGATCTCGATGGGACGCTGTTCGACAGCCGGGGGAACGTGACGAAGAAAAGCCGCGCCGCCATCCGGGAATTCATCGCCGGAGGCGGGCTCTTCGCCGTGGCCACGGGCCGGGAGCCCCGAAACGCCCGGCGGCACCTGCCGGACGTGCCCCTGAACGGGCCATCCGTCTGCCTCAACGGAGCCGCGATTTACGATTTCGTGCATCGGAAGTATATCTCCGCCATCCCCATGGACAAGGCGGCGGCCCAGGACGTGCTGCTCCATTGCCTGGAAATGGACTGGCCTCTCGATCTGCAGGTGTATACTGACGACGGCATCTATTACGCTTCGCCCCTGGACAAAGCGGACCCCGGGTTCCTTCGCATCCACCAGCCCACCGCCTGTCTGCCCATGGGTCAGCTCCTGGAGAAGACCTGGATCAAGACGGTCCTTTTGGAGCGGGAGGTGGACGCCCTGGCGCTCATGCGGGCGTACCTCCGGGAAAAGGGCTACGATAAGCGCCTGTCCCTGGTGGAGGGGACCACGGACGTGGTGAAGATCGGCAAATATCAGGAGCTGCTGCCTCGAAACGTGAACAAGGGCACCGGCGTGGAGAGCCTTCGAAGGCTCCCCGTGTACGCGGGCCGGACCCTGATCGCCGTGGGGGACTATTGGAACGACATGGAGCTGCTGGCGGCGGCGGACATCGCCTGCTGCCCCGAGAACGCCATTCCCGAGGTGAAGGCCGTCTGCGCCCATATCCTGCCCGCCCACAACGACGACCCCATGGTCACCCTCGTGCGGGACGTGATCCCGAGCCTGTAAGCCTATGGCGGTGGACGTGGTGGCGGCCCTGGTGGTCGAAGACGGCAGGTTCATGATCTGCCAGCGCCCAGCCCACAAGGCCCGGGGGCTTCTCTGGGAGTTCGTGGGCGGCAAGGTGGAGCCGGGGGAGACCAAGGAGCAGGCCCTGGTTCGGGAATGTCGGGAGGAGCTGGGCGTCGTGGTAGCGCCCGGTCCCGTCTATATGGAGGTGGACCACGTGTACCCGGACATCACCATCCACCTGACCCTCTTTCGGGCGGCCATCGTCTCAGGCCGTCCCCGGAAGCTGGAGCACGCGGACATCCGGTTCATCTCCCCATCGGACATCCCCCTCTACGCCTTCTGCCCCGCCGACGCGGCTATTCTGGAACGGATCGCTTCTCATGGCATCTGAGGAAAGCGTCCATATCCTTTCTTGAAAAAAGGAACTGTGCTTCAGGCACAGTTCCTTTTGTGTTCCGCAAAGCTTTTGCGCTGTTTCGTCGTTTTTTCGAAGAGGATAGGGCGGCTGCATCAGTACCGTTCCCGGATCTCCTCGATCACGTGGCCCAGGGACGCGGCCACGGTGCCGTCGCGGAAGGGGTTGAGGAGGCTGCCGATTTCCAACAGCTCGAAGTAGCCCCGGGTGCCGCCGGCGCGGCAGAGCCTGAGATAGTCCTGCCAGGCCTGGGCGCGATCGGTCTTCATCCGGCCGTAGTACTGGAAGGCGCACATCTGTGCCAGGGCGTAGTCGATATAGTAGAAGGGGTAGAGGAAGATGTGCTGTTTCTGCAACCAGAATCCCCCCTCCTCCAGGAAGGGTTCCCCGTCGTAGTCCCGCCAGGGCATGTACTCCTTCTCGATGGCGCGCCAGACCTGCCGCCGCTCGTGAGCGTTCATGTCCGGCTTCTCGTACATGCGGTGCTGGAACTCGTCCACCACGCACATATAGGGGATCACGGCGATGGCGCCGATGAGATGGGCGGTCAGGTATTTCTCACACTTTTCGCCGAAGAAGCTCTTCATCCAGGGATAGGCGAAATGCTCCATGGTCATGGAGTGGATCTCGTTGATCTCGGAGGTGGAGCCGGAGAGCATGGTCACAGGGATGGACCGCATGGCGAGATACCCCTGGAAAGCGTGGCCCGCCTCGTGGGTCAGCATGTCCACGTCGGCGCTGGTGCCGTTGAAGTTGCTGAAAATGAAGGGCGCCTTGTAGCCGGGGAAC
>JAZRUD010000137.1:0-6753 GCA_045652385.1 Clostridia bacterium | reverse complement strand
TATTCCCCGCAGTAGAGAGGCACGTTCCGCGCCACGGCGGTACGGACGGCCTCCTGCAGGAAGTCCTCGAAAAAAACGGTGGCGAGGGTGGTTTCGGGCGGGTACTTTTCAAAATCCACCAGCGCGCCGCCCAGCATCCGTCGGGTCGCTTCGGCCATCTCCCGGAAGGTGGCGCTTGCGGAAATGCGGAAAGACGCGTCCATGGTGGGCATCCAATAGGCGCCCTGATGGGTGAAGATGTGGGGCTCGTAGCAGTGAAAGTTGTAGACGATATTGTCGTCGAAGGGTTCCGGCAGATCCTTCACCGCCGCGGCGCTGTTGTGCCAGTAGCCGCCGATGAGGATCTTCGTGTCGGGCGCATAGGCCCGGATGCGGCGGATGCATTCGACGGCGATCCGGTTCCAGACGGGGCCGTACTCCTTTTCCGTGACCTCGTTCAAAAGCTCGAATGCCAGCATGTCGGCGTCTTTGCCGAACCGCCGGGCGATCCGCTCCCACAGGGCATAGAACCGTTCTTGAAACTTCTCGCTCTCGAAGAAGCCCGCCTCCTGTTCGCCGGGATCGAAGGAGAAGCCGGCGGTCTTATGGAGATCCAGCACCATGTTGAGCCCGTTCTCCCGTGCCCAGCCCACGGCCGTCTCCAGCCGTTCATACCCCTTTTCCCGTGGGTTGCCGCCCTCGTCCTCCAGGAGCTCGTAATCGATGGGCAGCCGCACGTGGTCGCAGCCCCAGCTTCGGATCACAGCGAAATCGGGCGCCGTGATGAAGGTGTCATACCTCTCTTCGGTGTGATCGCACTGGGAGAACCAGCCCCCCAGGTCCACTCCTCGTTGATATCCCGTAAAGATGCGCATGTTTTTCCTTTCCCGATCCTCCGGATCGAAGCCGTTTTGTCAGAAAACCGCCCTGCCCCAGAGGACAAGGCGGCGAAGGAGGAGAAACACGAAAAGCGTCATCCCTTTACGCTTCCCGAAGTCACGCCTTTGATAATGGATTTGCTCAGAATGATGTACACGACCATGACCGGCAGGATGGCCAGAAGAATGAACATGTACACCTTACCCATGTCGAACTTGGAATAGTCCGCGCTGCGCAGCTGGGCGATCATGATGGGCACGGTCTTCATCTCCGCCTTGTCGAGGGGAAGGGCGGGGATGAAGTAGTTGTTCCAGGAGCTCACGAAGGAGAAGATGGCCTGGACGGCGATGGCCGGCTTCATGATAGGCAGGATGATGGTATTGAAAGTCCTAAACTCGTTGGACCCGTCCACGCGTGCCGCCTCCACGATCTCCAGGGGCAGCACACTCTCCATGTACTGCTTCATGTAGAAGAACACCACGGGGGCCGCGATGCCGGGCACGATGAGGGGAATATAGTTGTTCGTCAGGTTCCACTTGTTCATCAGCTGAAGAAAACCCAGCGCAGAGACCTGAGACGGGATCATCATGACGGCCATGATGAAGGTAAACACCAGGTTTTTGGCCCTGAAGGTATACACATGGACGCCGTAGGCGGTCAGGGCCGAGAAATAGGTGGTGATGGCTGCGGAAGAAAGGGCGATGATCAGACTGTTGAGCATGCCCCGGGGGATGTTGATCGAAGCATCGTTCCATGCGTTCTTCAGGTTCACGAAGAAATTGCCCTTGGGGAGGAGCGTAAAGCCCGTGGCCAGCTGTGCGTTGGACCGGGTGGCGTTGATCACCATCAGGTAGAAGAAGAACAGGCACAGGATCGTGAGGAAGATCAGTATGGCATAGACCAGGACCCGAAGGGCGATCAGCTGCGCCCTTCCCCTGGCGTTATCGTCCATGCCCGCATATTTCGCAGTAGTCATTGCTTTGCCTCCTTACTTCCTGGTACCGTCTTTGTAGGGAGCAGAGAGCATCTTGTAGACGATGCCGCCGAGTCCGCCGGTGATGATGAACATGACGACCGAGATCGCGCCGGACATGCCCAGGTTTCTGGTCTTCAGATACCCATTGAGATACATCACCAGCGTTCGGGTCGTGCCGTTGGGCACGCCGTCGCCCTTGCTCAGAACCTGAGGCACGTCGAACATCTGGATGCCGCCGATCATGGCCGTGATGAGGCAGTAGACGAAGATGGGCATCAGCAGCGGCATGGTGATGCGGAAAAAGACTTGTACGGAGTTGGCCCCATCGATAGTGGCGGATTCAAACAGGCTTTGGTCGATGCCCATAATGCCCGCCATGAGCACGATGGTGGTGTTGCCGAACCACATGAGGAAGTTCATCAGGGCGATCATACCGCGGACACTGACGCGGATCGCAAAGAAATCGAAGGTGTGATCGATCACGCCCCAACTTTCCAGGAGCGCCTGGATCGGACCGACGCGAGAGAACAGCGTGTAGAACAGCATGGAGAAAGCCGCCGCCATAATGAGGTTGGGCATGTAGATGACCGTCTTGAAGAAGCCCTGTCCCCTAATGTTGAGACGGTAGCTTGTGAAAAACAGCGCCAGCAGCATGGCGATCACAAACTGTGGCAGCGCGCCGGCGATCCAGAGGATCATCGTGTTCAATGCGTACTTTAGGATCAGGATCGTGCCGTCTGCGTCCGGCGTGAACAGCGTTTTATAGTTGTCGAACCAGACGAAGTTCGGACCCACCTGCTGCAGGCCGATGCGGTACGTCTCGAAAAAGCTGTTGTAGATCGTCAGAAATTGCGGGATCAGAGTAAAAATGATGTACGCAAGGAAGAACGGCGCTATGAAAATGTACCCCCATTTTGCATAGCTGATGGATTTCTTTTTCCTGCGCGTGCCCCTCTGCATCGTTTCCATGGATGGCTCCTTCCGGATTGTTTCAGGAAAACGCTGCGGCAGGGTGGAACCCCTGCCGCAGTTTGTTCGGACAGATTACGCTGCCGGCAGCTTGATGTTGGGATAGGTCTCCTTGATCAGCTGATAGAAGTTCTTCATGGCGGTGTCCTTATCGACGGAACCGTTGAAGTACTCCTGGAGCTTGTTCTGCAGGCCCTCGTTCAGGATCTGGTCATAGTTGGTGTGATTCTCCCACTTGATGTCCTTGGCGAGCTCGGCGAACACGGCGATGTCGTTCTGACCATCCAGAATGGCGGTGTTGCCGTAGGAAGCGTCATTGGCGTATTTCTGGGCGATCTTGGTGTTGTTGGGATACTGGTTCTCGACCTTGACCAGGTTCTCAACGATCTCCTCGTTGACGGTGAAGGCCTCGAAGATGTCCTTCAGCATCTCGGTGTTGTCGGAACCGGTGGCGGCCAGCAGCCAGGTGCCGCCCCAGAAGTAGGCCTGGGGGCCCTTGACGATGGACCAGTCACCCACGCAGCCCTGCTCGGGATCCATGGCGTTGGTCATGCAGAAGTTGTAGTACCAGGCAGGCCCGAAGAAGCACATGGTCTTGCCGGTCTTGAACATCTCGTTGGTCTTCTCAGCATCCCACACGCCGGCGGTCAGGGTGTAGCCGTTCTTGATGTAGTTGTCGGTCTGGTCGATCCAGGCGGTGATCATGGGATCGAACTGGAGGTTGTCGTTGGCGTCGACCCAGGGCATGGAGCAATTGTTGGAGAAGGTGCGGAACGTCTCGGCGAAGGAAGCGGTCATGTAGTAGCCCTTTTCCTTGGCCTTGGCGGCCACGGCGTCGAACTTCTCCCAGCTGTCGATGGCGGCCTGGACGGAAGCGGGATCATCCACGCCCAGCACGTCCTTGGCGATGCTCTTGCGATAGATCACGGCCGCGGGGCAGCACTGGAAGGAAACGCCCTTGCACACGCCGTTGTCATCGGAAGCGGCCTTGATGGTGTACTCATACATGGTGTCGGCATTCTGGAAGCCGAAGGTGGTGACGTCCATGGTGTAATCGGAGTTGACGTACTTGCCGATGTAGTCGGCCTCAGCCAGGAACATATCCACTTTGTCATCATCGGAGGCGTTGGCCTGGTTGAGCAGGGCCTCGTCCAGTTTCTGCTGATAGGCGCCGTTGTCGCTGGGCGTGATGATCCAGTTGACGGTCACGCCCTCGGGCACTTTATAGTACTTCTCGAAGAATCCCTTGAACTCCTCGTTCCAGGCGTAGATGTTGAACACCTTGCCCTGGGCAGCTTTGGTCTCGGTCTTGGTCTCAGTGGCAGCGGGCTTGCTGGAGCAGGCCACGGCGGCAACCATCATGAGCACACAGAGGACGATGGCGATGAGCTTTTTCATTTCGATTCTCTCCTTTTTTATTTTTGAGCCTTCCGACTCTTTTATTTCGAGATGCCTGCGCATCTTAAAATCCTTGCCGGATATCCCGGACCGTGTCTCCCTCCAGGAGCCTGCCGGGGATCATGATCTGCTGGGGGATCCACTCCTTGGGCCGTTCGATGATCTCCAGCAGCTGTCGAGCGGCTTCCCGGCCCATGGTCTCCGCGTCCTGCCGGTAGGTGGTGAGCCGGGGACGAAGCACCTGGGAAAGGAGGATGCCGTCGTACCCGGCCACGCTCATGTCCTCCGGGATGGATACGCCCTGCTTCTCCAGCTCGTTCATCCCTCCGATGAAGGAAAAATCGTCAGGGTAGAGGATGCAGGTGGGCCGATCCTTCAGGGCCAGCAGCCGCCGGGTGGCCAAACCGCTCGCTTTGGGATCGTGGAAGGTGGCTGCCTCCACATACTCCTCCGGGATCGCGATCCCCAGCTCGCTGCAGGTCTTGTGGAAGCTGGCGAGCCGCTTTTGGGTGACTGAGGTGAGCTCCCCGTGGATGAAGGCGATCTTCCGATGGCCTCTCCCGTACACGAACCGCACCAGGTCCGCCATACCGCTCACGTTGTCGGACAGCACCGCGCTGTGGCTGTCGAACACGTAATCCAAAGTGACGGTGGGGATGTCGCTGTTCACCAGCTTGATCACGTCGGGGTCCGTGAAATCCACCGAGGCGACGATCACGCCGTCGCAGTTGCGATACTTGGCGTGCTCGTAGTAGTCCATGTGAAGGGTGCCGATATCCCGGGAGATGAAGGTGATATCGTAACCGCTCCGCTCCGCCTCCTGCTTCACGCTCTCCAGGATCTGAGAGAAATACTCGTGGCCCAATCCGCTGGAGGTTTTGTCCACGAACAGGACCCCGATGTTGTGGGACCGTCCCAGCTTCAGCGCCCGTGCGGTGGCGTTGGGCAGATACCCCATCTCCTTGGCCACCTGGCGGATGTGGGCGGCCGTTTCCGCATTGATGTCGCTATGGCCGTTGAGGGCCTTGCTGACGGTGGCGCGAGACACATTGCATCGCCGGGAGATATCCGTGATCGTGACCATGCCGCGCCGTCCTTTCTGCTCCCTTGCCGGGAACTCAGAAAACGATTTAGCTCGAAAAACAGATTTTTTGTTTCAAAATGGAGAATTTCGAACGTAATCGATTTCGATACTTGTATTATAAAGGGCCCTTTCGATCTCGTCAACCCCCTATTTCAAAAAATATATCCAAAATTTTTCGGGATTTTTTTCGCATTTTCCCTTTACAATCGGATATGTTTCCTTTATAGTATACGTGATAACTTAATCGATTTCGTAAAGGTTTGTCAGTACAGAAAAGAGGTATGCCATGCAATACGGCTATTTCGACGACGATGCGCGGGAATACGTCATCACCCGTCCCGACACACCCCTGCCCTGGATCAACTACCTGGGCAACGAGGGGTTCTTCTCTCTGATCTCCAACACCTGCGGCGGCTACGCCTTCTATCGGGACGCCAAGCTGCGGCGCATCACTCGCTTCCGCTACAACAACGCGCCTCACGACGAGGGCGGCCGGTGCTTCTATATCTGTGACGGGGATACCGTGTGGAGCCCCGCCTTTCTGCCGGCCAGGACCCCCTTGGACAGCTACCGCTGCCGCCACGGCCTCGGGTATTCCGTCTTCGAGGGAGAGAAGCGAGGCGTCAAGGCCCAGCTCACCGTCATGGTGCCCCTGGGATCGGCCTGCGAGCTCCAGAAACTGATCCTCACCAACGACAGTAAGGAAGAAAAAAAACTGACGGTCTACGGCGCCGTGGAGTGGTGCCTGTGGAACGCAGTGGATGACGCCGCCAACTTCCAGCGAAACTGGAACATCGGCGAGGTGGAGATCGAGGGCAGCACCGTGTACCACAAGACCGAGTACCGAGAGCGCCGAAATCACTACGCCTTCTACTCCGCCAACGCCCCCATCGACGGCTTCGACACGGATCGGGACACCTTCCTGGGCCGGTTCCGGGGCTGGAGCCAGCCCCAGGCTGTGGAGGCGCGCACTTCCTATAACAGCAAGGCTTCCGGCTGGTCCCCTATGGCCGCGCTGCGCCTGAATGTGGCGCTGGCCCCCGGCGAATCCAAATCCTTCCTCTTCCGCCTGGGCTATGCGGAGAATCCCCGTGAGGAGAAGTTTTCCGCCCCCGGCGTCATCAACAAGACCCGTGCCCACGCTCTTCTGCACGCCTACGACACGGCCGAAGCCTTTGACAGGGCTCTGGATGAGCTCAGGGCATACTGGACGGATCTGCTGAGCCGGTTCATCGTTCAAAGCAGCGAGGAGAAACTGGACCGGATGGTGAACATCTGGAACCAATATCAGTGCATGGTGACCTTCAACATGAGCCGCAGCGCTTCCTATTATGAAAGCGGCATGGGCCGGGGCATGGGCTTCCGCGACAGCTGTCAGGACCTGCTGGGCTTCGTGCACCTGATCCCCCGGCGGGCCCGGGAGCGGATCATCGACATCGCATCCATCCAGTTCCCCGACGGCAGCACC
>JAZRUD010000136.1:0-7548 GCA_045652385.1 Clostridia bacterium | reverse complement strand
CTTTCATTCGCGAGGAGGGCAAGGAGGCGCCGGATTTCTCCACAAACGATTTCTCCGACAAAGAGGTATACGCCATGATCTCCCGAGGGGACACGGACGGCGTGTTCCAGCTGGAATCTGCGGGCATGCGGCAGTTTCTGATGCAGCTCAAGCCTGACTGCTTCGAGGATATCATCGCAGGCATCGCCCTCTACCGCCCGGGTCCCATGGAGAGCATTCCCCGCTACATTCGGGGAAAGCACGACCCCAGCTCCGTTCACTACGAGGACGAGCGATTGGAGCCGATCCTGTCCACCACCTACGGCTGCATGGTCTATCAGGAGCAGGTCATGGAGATCGTGCGCACCCTGGGCGGGTATTCCCTGGGCCGCGCCGACATCGTGCGACGGGCCATGAGCAAAAAGAAGCATGACGTGATGGCTCGGGAGCGGGAATACTTCGTCCACGGCACCGAGGGCGTGGAAGGCGCCGTGAAGCGGGGCGTCAAAGAGCAGGTAGCGGATCATATCTTCGACGAGATGATGGACTTCGCTTCCTACGCCTTCAACAAAGCGCACGCGGCTTGCTACGCCGTCACCACCTATCGGACGGCGTACCTAAAGCGCTATTTTCCGGTAGAGTTCCTGGCCGCCATGATCAACGGCTATATGTACAACTCCGATTCCGTGGCTGAGTACGTATATTCTGCCCGCCGCAGCAACATAAAGGTCCTGGGACCGGACGTGAACCGATCCCGTCCCAAGTTCTCCGTGGAGAACGGCTGTATACGGTTCGGCCTGGCCGCCGTAAAGAACGTGGGCGAAGGCGTCATGGAGGATCTGGTGAACGAACGGAAGCTGCATGGGCCTTTCAAAGATTTCTGGGACTTCTGCGACAGGGCTCCCGGCCTCAATAAACGCATGGTGGAGAACATGATCTATGCGGGATGCTTCGATTCTATGCGGTATACCAGGACCCAGCTTTTGAAGGTCTACGACCAGGCCATGGAGCTGGCTGCCAAGGCTAAGAAGAATCGGGACGCGGGACAGATGTCATTGTTCGATTTTGACGACGTGGACGCGTCCGTCACCAGCCATCCGCCTATCCTGCCGTCGGCGGAGATGCCACACAAGCTTCTGCTGCAAAAGGAACGGGAAGCCACGGGCCTGTATCTCTCGGGCCATCCGTTGGACGACTATATGGACGTACTTTCGAGCTTGACTGTTAACGTAATGGACCTGGCGGAGGCGGACGGGACCACTTTAGAGGACAACGCATACGTGACTGTAGGAGGCATTCTGACCGCCTGCAAGACCCGGCCGACAAAGGGCAATACAGGCATGATGGGCTACGCCAATCTGGAGGGGGTCGCGGGCACAGTGGAAACGGTGATCTTCCCGCGCACGCTGCAGCTTTACGGTCGTTATTTCCATGACGATGCGCCGGTGCTGGTGAAAGGGCGGCTGAACATACGGGAGGATCGGGTCAACTCCCTGCTCATCGAAGAGTTAACGGATCTGGAAGGCGCTTCCAAGAAACTGTTCATCCGGCTGCCGGTTCTGTCAGACGCCTATAAAGTCCAGAAAATCATACAAAACTACCCCGGTCCGACGCCCATCGTGCTGGTGGACGCCAAGCGCCAGGCAAAGGGCGCGCCCAGGGAATGGAACGTCAAGATAGACGACGAACTATTGAGCACCCTGCAGGCGGTGTTCGGTAAGGAGAACGTGATCCTGCGATGAACAGACCGCCCGTAGAAAAGAACGAGGAGCTGGAACTGACCATCGGAAGCGTCACTCTGGAAGGAGCTGGCGTAGGCCGGGTGGACGGCTATACCGTATTCGTGCCCGGGGCTTTGACAAGCGAACGGGTACGGATACATATTATCAAAGTCACAGCTTCTTACGCCGTAGGGAAATTGATACAAGTTGTGGAGTCCTCACCCCAACGAGTGGCGCCGCTTTGCCCGATATACTCAAAATGCGGCGGTTGTGTCTTCGGTCACGCGGCCTACGCGGAGGAGCTGCGCATCAAGGAACAGCAGGTGAAGGACGCTTTGATCCGCCTGGGTGGACTGACGGATGTGCCTCTTCGCCCCATCATCGGTATGGACCTGCCGGAACGGTATCGGAACAAAGGCGCTTTCCCCTATGCTATGACCGACAAGGGCCCTGCATTTGGCTTCTATGCGCCTCGCAGCCATCGACTGGTGCCCGTGACCGATTGCCTCATTGAGCAGGATAGCGTCTGCCGAGCTGTAAACGCGGTGAAGGCTTGGGCCGATCAGTATCATATCCCACCTTACGACGAAAGGACGGGGAAGGGGTGCCTGCGCCACGCCGTGGCCCGGGTGACGACCTCCGGGGAGCTGATGACCGTGATCGTGACGAACCGGGAACTGTCCCACAGAAAAGAACTGGTGGAAGCTCTTTCCTTCAGCGACAGCGTTTACTGGAACCGGAACGACAGGAACACCAACGTGATCTTCGGTGACAGCTTCGTTCTGCTGTCCGGCAAAGGCACTCTGCGGGAGTCGGTGAATGGGCTAAGCTTTGAGGTGAGTCCCCGGTCATTCCTCCAGGTGAATCCTGTACAGACCCAGAAATTGTACGGGGCTGCAATGGAGCTGCTGGCCCCGAAGGAAAGTGAGACTGTTGCAGACGTATACTGCGGCATCGGAACGATCAGTTTGCTTCTGGCGCGCAAAGCCGGAAAAGTCATCGGTATCGAGCTGGTTCCCGAGGCGGTGGAGAACGCTCAGGAAAACGCTGTCCGCAACGGCATTGACAACGCTTTCTTCCTCTGCGCTCCGGCGGAGGAAGCATTGCCGAAACTGGTGGCAGACGGCCAGAGTATCGATTGTCTCACCGTGGACCCGCCCCGCAAAGGATGCGATCCCCAGGTAATAGACGCCATTCTTGCCTCCGGCGCAAGACGCATGGTCTACGTCTCCTGTAACCCCGCCACCCTCGCTCGGGATATCAAGCTTTTGACAGCGGGCGGTTTTACCGTCCAAACAGTACAGCCCGTAGACATGTTCCCCCGCTGCGGGCATGTGGAGGTAGTCACATTGATCACTCGAGCCTGAGTTGAGACTACGGAATAGATAGAAACAAACAATACGATGTAATATAGGAGAAAACAAAAATGCCGGAAAATATAACCATCAGAGAGGCAACAATCGATGACGCGGATGAAATGATCTCATATTTGAACATCGTTGGGAAAGAATCCGATAATCTTATGCATGGTGCTGACGGGTTTAAAGTACCGGTCGAAGCAGTAAAGCGGCGCATCCAGGTTTCTCATGACGCAGATAACAGTATCATTCTGATTGCTATGGCAGGGGAAAAGATCATAGCCCGGGCAGAGCTGAATGGCTATCCCGGGGCAAGATTACATCATAATGCCAAGTTTTCGATTTCGGTCAGGAAAGACTATTGGAATAAGAAAATCGGCACAATGCTGATGACAGAAATCATTGAGCGCGCAAAGAAAATGAACCTGAAAAATATCGAATTGGAAGTTGTTGCCGAAAACAAGGCGGCCATTGCACTTTACCGTAAAATGGGCTTTTCTGATGTTGGAGTTTACAAAAACTATTGGTTTGCGAACAATGTCTATAACGATGCAATTGTTATGCAGAAATGTTTGAATGACTGATGCTATACAGAAGTATCAAATTATGACTTCATGACCAAATAATTAGTGTATTTGAGTTAGTGACGCTATGCACTATGTGAACGCCAAAGGAATACTGACCGACAACGGCGGCCATTACGGTATAAACATATACCGCGGCTGCACCCACGGCTGCATATACTGCGACAGCCGAAGCCGTTGCTATCAGTTCACCCATCCCTTCGAGGATGTCGAAGTGAAGCAAAACGCGCCGGATCTGCTGGAGGCAGCGCTGAAATCCAAACGGCGCAAATGTATGATCGGGACAGGGTCCATGTCCGATCCGTATATGCATTGCGAAGAAAAATTGGAGCTGACAAGGCGTTGCCTGGAGATCATTCAAAAATACGGATTCGGCGTAGCTGTTCAAACGAAGTCGGATAGAATCCTTCGGGATCTAGATCTGCTGGACGAGATAAACCGATCGGCAAAATGTGTGGTGCAAATGACGCTGACGACCTATGACGACGACCTGTGCCGCATATTGGAGCCGAACGTATGTCACACGAAGCGGCGGATCGAAGTGCTGGAAAGAATGCAGGAACGGGGGATACCGACCGTCGTTTGGCTGACGCCTATCCTGCCGTTCATCAACGATACGCCGGAAAACATCACAGCCATTTTGAATGAATGCCTCAGGGTGGGTGTGAAGGGCGTCATTGATTTCGGCATGGGCATGACCCTGCGGGAAGGCGATAGGGAGAACTTCTACGCGGCTCTCGATCAGCATTTTCCGGGCCTGAAGCAGCGATATATCCAAAGGTACGGATATGCCTACGAGTTGCCCAGCCCCAGAGCTAAGGAGCTTAAGGAACTTTTTCGGCGCATCTGTCGGGACAATGGCCTCCTTTCCACGCCGGATGAATGCTTCCGCTATATTCAGGATATGCCGGAGAAAAAGATGCAGATGAGCCTGTTCGACTATTCCGACGAGCAGCTAAAGAGTCGATAACGATGGAGTTATTGAGAAAAATGATAGAGATCAAAACAAAACGGCTTATTTTGCGGCCTTTCGGCGAGATGGACTATGACGACCTGTATGAATTCTTGTCGCAGCTGAGGGATGATGAATTCGAGGGTTTCCCCGGCGTGACCTATGAAAACGGCCTGGAGCATTTGCGATGCCGTATCGATTCAAAGGAGTATTTCGCCATTGAACTCGTCGGAACCGGAAAGGTCATCGGCAACATTTACTGTGGTTTCAGGGATTATGAGGGGAGGGAAGTCGGCTATATAGTGAACGAGCGGTATCGAAGATCGGGATATGGGGCCGAAGCCCTCTCAGCGATAATCGAACAGGCATTTCGGGAGGGTGTTCACCGGGTGTACGCGGAATGCGATCCTCTAAACGAACCTTCCTGGAAACTGCTGGAAAAGGTCGGTCTGCGGCGTGAAGCCTACTTTAGGAAAAATATTTTCTTTCACGAGGACGAGAACGGCTCGCCCATCTGGAAGGACACCTACGTCTACGCCATATTGAAAGAGGACTGGTTTACCAGGTAAACAAAAGCGGCTTTCCTGTCATAGGAAAGCCGCTTGTTATTGTGCCCGAATCTCTTACTCCACGAACAGATCAACGAACCGGAACGTCCGGCAGTCCACCAGACCGCGGTTGGTGAGCCGCAGCTCGGGCAGGCAGGCAAGGGGAATGAGGGCCATGGTCATATACGGAGAATTGATCACGCAGCCCATCTCCTTCCAGGCGTCGCTGAGTTTACTGACCAGGTCCGCCATTTCCTCCACGGGCAGGTCGTTCATAAGGCCCGCGATGGGCAGGGGTACCTTGGCCAGCACCTTGCCGTCCGCCACGGCACACAAGCCGCCGCCGCACTCGATCAAGGTGTTGGCGGCGAGAGCCATATCTTCGTCGTTGGTACCGGCCACCAGCAGGTTGTGGGCGTCGTGTGCCACGGTCTGGGCCATGGCGCCCTTCTTGAAACCGAACCCTTTCAGGAAGCCCACGCCCTTGGTCCCGGTCTCGTGATGGCGCTCGAAAACAGCCATCTTCAAGAGATCGTTCTCAGGATCGGCTTCCAGGTATCCGTCGGTCGCTTTCAGGTCCAGGATGCGCTCGTAGTTGCCCACCCGATTGGGGATGATTTCGATCACACGGGTCTTGACGGTGTCCTTTCCATCCGGTGCGGCGATTTTGAAACTGTCGGCGGTGATGGACGCGCCTACGTGCATGGTGTCGTAGATATGGGCGGGGAAGTTGGGCTGTCCGATCTCCACAGTCATGTGTCCGTTCTCCGCTACCACGTCACCGTCGATGATGGTTCGGGTGATGCGGATATCGTTGAGATCGTCGAAGAACACGATGTCTGCGCACTTGCCCGGGGCGATGCTGCCCATCTCATGATCCATGCGGAAGCAGGTGGCCGGATTGATGGTCACGTACTGGATGGCCTTGATGGGATCCAGCCCCTCTTTGATGGCGCAGCGGACGATATGATCCAGGTGCCCGTCTTGAATGAGCGTGTCAGGATGCGTGTCGTCGGAGATCAGGCAGGCAAACCTGTCGTCGATGTGGTTGTCCAGCACAGCCTTGATAATGACAGGCATATCGTGCCAGGCGCTGCCGTAACGCATGAGGGCGTACATACCGCGCCGCATCTTCTCCAGCACGTCCTCCGCCCGAGTGGACTCGTGGCAGCAGCGAACGCCGGAGGCGATATAGGCGTTGAGACCCATCCCGGTGTCAGGTACGGAGTAGTGGCCGGTGATGACCTGATCTGCTTTTAATGTTTCCGCCAGCTCCCCATGGATGTTTGGCTCGGCCCAGAGTACGTTGGGGAAACTCATCATTTCGCCCAGGCCCATGATGCCGTCCCAGGTCATCATTTCCCGGACCTCCTCAGGACCGATATGGGAACCTGTATCTTCGAATCCAGCAACAGCCGGCACGCAGGAGGGGACGTTGGACATGGCCTTGAGGGGCGAGCGCTTCGCGTCCTCGATCATAGCCTTGACGCCCTCCGGACCGCAGACGTTGCAGATTTCATGGGGGTCCATGAAGATACCCGTGGTACCGTGGGGGACTACCGCACGGGCGTACTCGCCCACGCTGATCATGGAGGATTCCACATGGATGTGGGCGTCCATGAAGCCCGGCGCGATATACTGGCCAGTCGCGTCGATCACCTTGGTGTTCTCTCCGATGCAGTGAGCCGCATCCCCTACGAGCGCGATCCGGCCTTCCGCGATGGCTACGTCGATCCCTTCCTGTATTTCGGCGGTGCAGACGTTCACCAGTTTCGCGTTTTTGATCACCAATTCGGCTTTCTCCGAGCCCATAGCCACGCGGGCCATGGTCCTGGTCACTTCATAAAGGGGCTTTTTGCAGAATTTGTTCAGCATGCGGTCACCTCCTGTTTTAATGAGAAACAGTATATCATACATTCCCGTCAGGATTCAACATCTCCTTGCGTTTTCTATTTGCCCTGTATGGCCAGATATGATAAAATACATAAAAGAATAAAGGACCTCGTACCGATGACAGACAAAGAAATGCTTTTATATAATTCCCTGAAGGGGCTGCATCTGCTGGACAAGACGGATACGCATACGACGGTTTCCGATCTGATGGGTTTGCAGGCTCAATTCGCCAACTATCCGAAGGTGTCGCTGCAAATACGGGCATCCGATTATCAAACGGAAGATCCCTTCAAAGGATTGGTCAAAATTTGGTCCCATCGGGGGACCATGCACCTGGTCCCCGAAGACGAGCTGGGAATGCATCTGACGGCTTTTGACAATACAGGTTCCTTCAGAGAGGGGTATTGGGGTATCACTGCGAAGGATGCGGAGCATTGGTCTTTGTTCATAGAAAATGAGATAAGGAAAGGGAACAACGACCGGGACGGCCTCAAAGCTGCCTGTAGCCGCGCA
>JAZRUD010000135.1:0-2599 GCA_045652385.1 Clostridia bacterium | reverse complement strand
GAGCTGATGAACCGATCGAGATCCAGAGCCTTGGCGTTCACGCCGATGGAGTCCATCATGGCGTGAAGGGAATCCACGTAGCCATCCAGGTTCCCCACGAAGGTTGTCACGCTCTCGATGAGCTGAGGAATGAGCATGAGGAGCAGGAACACCAGGAACAGGATCACCGTCAGGATGGCCAGCAGATTCGAGAGGAAGGTCTTCAGCTTCTCCTTCTTGATCCAGCGAAACAGGGTCCGCCCGTAGAGCAGGGAGAGGGGGTTCACGATGTAGGCGATGATGGCGCCGATGATGACCGTGGAAAAATAGCGGAAAAAGGTGCCTATCCCCGCCCGAAAGTCGCTCCAGTGGGTCAGCAGCACGAAGAGGACGACGGCGATACACAGCGATACCGCGTTGTTGTACCAGGGCTTTTCCCGAAAACGTTTGTTCATATCCATGTACCTGTGCGAATAAAAGGTTTATTTCATTGTATCCTATTATGCCGGGATGTCAAGGAACTATTCCCAGGAAAAAAGCGACTCCCTGAGCCGCTTTTTTGTCGATTCGTGCGCGTCAGTTCCCCTTCTCCAGCCGATCCATGACGTCAAGGAGCTCCCGGGGCTCGTCGATGACGAATTCGCTGTTCAGGTTCTCCAGGAAGGGACGGCCCTTGAACCCCCAGCTGACGCCGCAGAAGTGAAGGCCGCCGTTGCGGGCGAACTGGAAATCCACCTCCGAATCTCCCACGTAGACGGCGTTGGCGTTCTTCACCTTCTGCATGTCCAAAACGAACTGCAGACTGGCGGGGTGGGGCTTCAACGTGAACTTGCTGTTCTGGCCCTGGACCTGGCAGAACAGGTCCCCGTGGGGCGGGAACAGCTCCGAGATCATGTGCACGGCGTGCATATGGGGCTTGTTGGTCACCACGGCCAGCAGATACCCCCGGTCCTTCAGGGCCCGCAGGGCTTCCGCCACGCCGGGATAGGGGCGGGTATGGTCCAGAGAGTGGTGGGTATAGTCGTCGAAGAAGGCGTCCATGACCGGCTTCCAGTCGTTTTCCCGGCCGTGGGGCATGGCCCGCTGGCACATATAGGCCACGCTCCGCCCAACCATGTTTTGCACGGTCTCCAAAGGGTAGGGGTCGATGCCGTACTTTTCCAGGGAACGGTTCAGGGAACCCGCGATATCTTCAATGGTGTTGCACAACGTGCCGTCCAGATCAAAGGCGATCAGCTGCATAGGGTATCCTTTCGGTAACAGGATAAATCATTTCTTTCATTGTATGCGCTTTTTTGCATACCGTCAAGGAAAAGCTTTGAAGCTCTTCACAAAAGCGGGTTTCTTTGGTATACTTACACCGAAAGGGACCGCGCGTGGGCGGGTCCGGAGGAGGAGGTCCCCGGGGCGGGGAAAGCATGAGCGTTTTTACACCGGTAAGTTGTCGGAACATCGAGGCGATGGAGCCTTATTTTTCTGCCTGTACCAATCGGATTTGCGACAACACGGCGGGGGTCACCTTCCAGTGGCGCAAGATCTTTCAGACCCATTTTGCCGTTGCCGGAGAAACGCTGGTGACCCGATCCCTGTTCAAAAACATAGGGATCTGCTACTCCGTTCCTGTGGGCCCGGGAGACGTGAACGAGGGGTTCGCCGCCGCCGAGCGGGACGCTGAGGAGCTGGGCGAGGAACTGCGCTTCGCCTGCGTGGGGGCGGATCAGCTGCCCCTCATCGAGGCGCGGTACGGGAATCTGTATATCGCGGAGGAGAAGCGGGATTGGTTCGATTATCTCTATGAGGCGAACGCTTTCCGCACCTACAGCGGCAAAAAGTTTCACGGGCAGAAGAACCACGTGAACCGGTTCTACAAGGAGTTCCCCGAGGCGGAATGCCGGGAGATCACAGAGGACATGTTCCCCGAATGCATCGCCTTTTTGGAGCGGATCGAAGCAGAGCACCCGGAGATGAGCGAGGTAGAGCGAAACGAGCTCAAGGGTACCATGGACCTCATCGAGATCGCCTGCAAGCTGAATCAGCGGGCCGCCTGCCTCGTCACCCGGCTGGGGATCACGGCCCTTTCCGTGGGCGAGATCAAGGGGGACACCCTCTTCGCTCACGCGGAGAAGGGGGACGTGAACGCCGCCGGGGTCTACCCGGCCATGGCCCAGGCCTTCGTGAACTTCATGGGCACGGGCTTCACCTACGTGAACCGGGAGGACGACGCGGGGGACGAGGGCATTCGCTACAGCAAGCTGAACTATAAACCTATTGAACTGATCCCCAAGTACCTGGTCACGGTATACGCATAAACAAGGAGGCGTCTATGGAGAAGTGGTGGAAGGAACAGGCAGTTTATCAGATCTACCCCATGAGCTATTGCGACAGCAACGGCGACGGCATGGGCGACATCCCCGGCATCATCTCCAAGCTCCCTTATATCAAATCTTTGGGGGTGGGCATCCTCTGGCTCTCCCCGGTCTATCGCTCCCCCGGCGAGGACAACGGCTACGACATCTCCGATTACTGCGACATCGATCCCAAATTCGGCACCCTCAGTGATATGGACGAGCTCATACAAAAGGCTAACGCTCTGGGCCTTCGGATCGTCATGGATCTGGTC
>JAZRUD010000134.1:0-1059 GCA_045652385.1 Clostridia bacterium | reverse complement strand
CGTCCACCGCGGCGCCGTCGGGCACGTAGATATAGGCGTGGCGGGGTTCGTCCCCCGTCAGGGTCGGGATGGTGATCTCCCACTGCCGATACATAGGCGGTCCTTTCTGTGTTCAGCTGAAAAATGTATATTATATATTATAACACAGGAAAGAGGATGTTCAACAGTTTTCGCTGTTCCCGCCGGAAAAACTGTGGTATGATATGGACGCAGACACCATGCGCACAGGAGGGACCCATGCAGCTGACCTACGAGACCGCCCGCCCGGAGGACGCCTCCGTCATATTCGCCTTCGCCAGGGAGCTGATCGAAAATTACGAGACGGACCCGGAGCTGGACCTGGACATGGCCCTCGCCTGGACCCGGCGGAAGATCGAGAAGCGGATCGACGAGTACACCCGGGTCCTGTGGGACGGGCAGACCGTCGCCTTTTACCGCTTCGTGCCCGACGGGGAGCGGATGGAGCTGGACGACCTCTACGTGCTGCCTGCCTGGCGAAACAGGGGCGTCGGCACGGCGATCCTCCGCCGGGGCCTGGCGTTGGGCAAGCCCATATACTTCTACGTCTTCACCGGCAACACCCGGGCCGTGGCCCTCTACGAGCGGGAGGGCTTTCGCAAGACGGAGGACGTGAGCCCCACGCGCTGCATCATGGCGCAATAAAAGCTTGTCTTTTTCTGTCGAAGGAGTATAGTATAGAAGAATCGCATATGCTGAACGGAAGGGGAAAAAGCATGAAGAAAAAGTTTATCACGGCGGCTGTGAGCTTCGGCCTGTTTTTGCTGCTGATCCTGCTGCTGAAGACGGTGGACGTGGCGGTCGTTGGTCCCGAGGGAGCGAAGATCGGCCTCAGCAAGCTGAACGTGGCCGTCCGCGACCTGTTCGGGGAGAACCTGGGCTGGTACAAGGCCACCAACGTCCTGGGGTATCTGGCCATCCTCATCGGCCTTTGCTTCGCGGCCGTCGGCGGCCTGCAGCTCGTCTATCGCCGGAGCATCCTGAAGGTGGACAAGGAGCTGTTGCTGCTGGGCGGCCTGTACGTGGTCACCGTGCTCTTCT
>JAZRUD010000133.1:0-1526 GCA_045652385.1 Clostridia bacterium | reverse complement strand
GGTCGGCCAGCTCCTTCGCCTTTTTGCTGTGCTCCCGCAAAAGGGCCGTCATGGTCCGGTGGTCGAAGAGCTCGGTGCGGAGCTCCGGTGCCCGGGAGCGAACGGTGGGAAGAAGGGCCGAGGCGTCGGAGGCCATCAGCAGGAAATAGACCCCTGCCGGCGGCTCCTCGAAGAGCTTCAGCAGGGCGTTCTGGGCCTGCTCGGTCATGGTCTCGGCGTGGAAGACGAGATAGATCTTCACCGCGAGATCGTTGGGCTTGATATAGGCAGTATCCCGGATCTGCCGCACGGCCTCGACGCCGATGGTGCGGCGGTCCTCCAGCAGATCCACGGTGATAACGTCGGGGGAGATGTCCGCCCCGATCTTGCGGCAGGCCTCGCAGGCGAGGCAGGGGCGACGGGCGCCGCGACAGGCGATGGCGCGGGCGGTCAGCCGGGCCACGGTCTCCTTACCGCTTCCCTCCGGTCCGCAGAGGAGGAGGGCGTGGGGGAAGGCGTCCCGCTCGGTGAAGCCGGTGAGGGCTTCCTTGATGGCGGCGTTACCGAACAGGGGCGCAAAGGCTTCGGTGTTGACCATCTTACAGCCGGCGGCAGTCTTCCACGTTGAGGACGAACACGGTGGCGCCGCCCACCGTCACGGTCTGGGGATGGAAGGAGGCGCCCATGTTATGGGGCAGATGCTGGACCGGCACCGTCTGCTCCCGCTTCCGGGAGTGGGCCGAGACCACCTCCATCACCCGATCCACCGCCTCGTCGGGCACGCCCAGCAGGAAGGTGGAGTTGCCGTTCATGAGAAAGCCTCCGGTGGAGGAGATCTTCGTCACGGGGAAGCCCTCCTCGCTTAACGCGGTGTTGACGGAATATGCGTCGTCGTTGTTGACGATGGCCAGGATCAGTTTCATAAAGAAGGCCGCCTTTTCTTTGACGTTGAATAAAACGGATCGTACCGTGAAACACTGATACAGTATCATTATATCAAATCTTTTCCCACTTGTAAAGGGTTTTTTCACGGCGAGCTCCGCCGGAAAGAGCCGGAAAGGCAGAGATGAAGCTACGTTCCTTTTTCACGGTGCTGACCGTCGGCGTCCTCCTCCTCACCACCGTCCACGGCTACGCCACCGCCCATCTCGTCCGGTCAGAGTACCACGCCTACCGGGACGGGCTCTTCGCCCGGTCCTACGAGTCGGCCCTCCAGCTCCTGTCGGACTATCTGAGGACCGGGGAGGGAGACGGCCCCTCTCTGACCGCCCGGCTCTGGGAGCTCCCCCTTTCCGACGGGGAGCGGGAGACGGTACGGCGTCTGACGGCGGACATGGCGGCGGGAAAGACCGACGGGGCGGCAAAAAAGAGGGCCACGGCCTACGCCGAGGACCTCTTCCGGCATTTGTCGGGGCGGCGGAGCCTCTCCTATCGGGAGAGCTGGCGCGCCTCGGGGCTGGCCCTTCCTCCCTATCCCGGGGAGGAAACGCCGGTAGCCGCCACGCCGGAGGATCCGGCGGCCTATCGCCGGTGGCGGGCAGAGGGGC
>JAZRUD010000132.1:0-2926 GCA_045652385.1 Clostridia bacterium | reverse complement strand
ACATGGCTACGATCCGACTTGATTTTCTATCCCAAAGCCCCGTTAAGGCGGAGCTGAGTGACCGTCAATTGTGTCACCAGCGTGAACCCTTCTACTTTTTAAAGTATAATCCTATATAGTATGTATGTCAACAGAAGGGGGCAAAGACGGCAAAACGACTGCCGTTTTTTCGGAAAAAGCGGGCAAAATCTGTAAAAATTCAAAAGGAGCGGCCTAAACCGCTCCGCAGCTCGTCATAAGCTTTTGACAAGCTGTAAAAAATCGTCAGGACGGATAGCTGGGTTCGTTTATTTAGCCCAAAGCTACACTTAGGTCCCGCAAACGGCTGCCCTAAGCGAACTGCTTTATTCTGCGAACGAAGAATCCGCCGCGGCGGCAGATCGAAGTGACAGCCGTGGGCGTAGGTCTGCCGCTCCTCCAAAGGTCTATTCGCCGATGATCGCCTTTGCAAAATCCGCAGCCGCCGCGAGGTCCTCCGCATTGGGTCTGCCCTTATGAATGCCCTTGAATTCCCCTTTGCAGTGAAATTCACGCTCATCCATGGGAACGCCGATCTTGTCAGCTTCCGCCTTGACCTTCTTATACGTGGAATTCAGCATGGCCGCCGATCCGAAATTCACGATCTTGCCCACCTTGCTCTTGTCCAGTTTTCGGACAAACTCACGCACCTCCGGATCGATACTGAAAGCGTAATAGGAGTTTCCCAGGAACAGAACGTCCACCGGCTCAGAGATGGGAGCATTCAGCGGGAGCGCCTCCGCGCCAACAGCTTCGGCGATGGCCTCGGCAAGCCGCCTGGTGTTGCCGGTCTTGGTGTAGTATCTTACTGCCGTCTTCATTTTGCTTTGTTTCCTCCCATCTACGCCTTGTTGAACTTTGTCTTGCTCTGCTTGCAGCGCGGGCATTTCCAGTCTTCCGGAAGATCCTCGAAGGCAACGCCGTCATGCTCGGCGGGGTCATAGACATACCCGCAGATGGAACAGACATACTTCCCGGTGGCCTGCTGACGGGAGAAATCCACCTCTGCAAAGACAGTGGGAACGGGATCGTCCAGGTTCATCACACGCTTTTCCTCCAGGTTTTCATAACCCTGAGGGGTATGGGTCCCACAGTAAACCGTGGGATGATTGCGAATGAATTCGCGCACCCGATCCAGCGTCTCGCGGGCAGAGGCCAGATCTTCATAGACAACGGAAAGCTTGTTCTCGTACAGCGCTTCATCAACATAGGTGATATCCCCATGGATCATATAGAACAGACCGTCATTCTCTGCCACGACGATGCTGTTTCCGTTCGTATGCCCCTTGGCTCTGATGAGCGTGACGCCCTCCCGGATCTTCTGGCTCTCGGGGAAATTGTAATACGCTCCGTCGGTGAATTTCACCGGCACGAGATTGGAGAGCCCCTGCAGTTCGGGCGCGCTCAGTTCATCCTCGTTCACGAAGATCTGAGCGTTCGGAAAGGACCTCAGCTCTCCGGAGTGATCGCCGTGCTTATGGGTCAGCAGAATCGCCGTGACCTGCTCCGGCTTATAGCCAAGTGCCGCAAAAGCCTCCATATAGCTGCAGATATCTTTCCCCGTATAGAGAGCGCTGTTCTCATCCGGCACTTCCTCCGGAGTCCCGGCGGGCAGACCGGTGTCCACCAGAATCACCTCGTCGCCGGTATCGATCAGATAATTCTGCAGGCTCCCGCGATAGCGGACTTTCGGATCGAACGCTGCCGGACCTTCTTCGCCGCCGAAAGCGAACGGCTGTGAATAAAACCCGTCTGTTCTGAATTTAACTGCCTTGATCTCCATAAAGCGTCTCCTTACAGCAACGTTTTTATGTAGGCTTCCACCTTGTCGATTTCAGCCGTAGGCTCAAAGCGGGCGACCACATTGCCTTCCCTGTCAACCACGAACTTGGTGAAATTCCACTTGATATCCGGTTTCTTATCCCATTCCGGGTCGGCTTTGGCGAACATTCCTTCGAGAATGGCCCTGTATTGGTGCTCGTCAAAGCCTTCAAAGCCTTTCTGCGCCTTCAGATACGTATACAGGGGAAGCTCGTTCTCGCCGTTCACGTCCGCCTTCTTCATCTGCGGGAAGGTGGTGTTGTAGTGCAGGGAGCAGAATTCATGGATCTCCTCATCGGTTCCCGGGGCCTGTCCGCCGAACTGATTGCAGGGGATGTCCAGGATCTCAAGCCCCCGGTCGTGGTACTCCTCATAAAGCTTCTCGATCGGCGCATACTGGGGGGTAAAGCCGCAGCCAGTGGCGGTGTTGACGATCATGATAACCTTGCCCCGGTAATCTGACAGGTTTACGTCGTTTCCCTTCATGTCCTTTACGGTAAAATCATACACTGTTTTCACGTCGCATTTCTCCTTTCAACAAAATCTAAACTGGTTGTCAACGCTTTCTCCTGCCATCCATTCTGGGTGCAAGGCGGTCAAAACCGAACAATGCACGGCGGAACATCCAATAACCGTGGGCTTATATCATCATCAGGGCAGCCTGGCTGTTCGCTTCTTCTCCCTGTTTACTCTGCCCAAAGGAAGTTTTCTTTCCCTGCGCCGAGTTCAAAATGGCATTTGACGATCCCCAGATCCACTTTGAGGCAGGCGCCGACCAGACCGGCCTTGGCAACCACGCAGCCGTCCTTCAGAACGAAACTGAACTTCTGCTGATTGGTCGCTGTCGGCGCCAGCAAAGCCGCCTCGACGCCCTGTTTGAACCAGGCGGGACTGTCTTTTGAAATATTGCTGACCGCGGAAGGCGGCTTGCTCTTCCGTTCGCTGCCCTGTGTTTTTCCGTACCCGAAGGAGATGATGATCACCTCCCGTTCGCCGTCTTCAAGCTTCGCTTTGCTCTTCCCGTGAGTCAGCGCCACCCAGCAGCTGTTCAAACCCAGCTCCTGAGCTTTCAGAACCAGCAGCTCGC
>JAZRUD010000131.1:0-2982 GCA_045652385.1 Clostridia bacterium | reverse complement strand
GTGCTCATTGGCTTTCTCCCTTCCATCCGTATAGATAAGTTAAGTATATCAGACCTGAAGAAAAAAAGCCATAGCCAAAGGAAGTTTATAAAAACACGCACCTTTCTTTCAAAAGGTGCGCGCTAGAGAACTTTCTTCGGGACAAGTCCTTATTTCCTGCTCTTCCAGAGCTTCACGGCGCCCTCCCAGGCGTTGAGGAGCGCCACGCTCAAGAGGATCCCGCCGATGATGTCCGTGAACCAGTGGACGCCGGAGATGAGCCGCCCGGCCACGATCAGGGCCAGCATGACGGAGAAGACCACGGTCAGCACCAGCTGGACGGTCTTGTCTTTCCTGGCGTACTTTTTCAGTAGCTCCAGTCCGCTGCCCAAAATGACGCAGGAGAGCATCGTGTGGGAGCTGGGGAAGGAGGCCTCCAGGCCCTCGCCGTCGGGCATGAGGATGGGCCGGTAGTTGACGACCACCTTCTCGAAGAGGACGTAGAAGATCACGGTGACCACGTAGAGGGCCCCCAGCAGCAATATCTCCTTGTCCACCTTCAGGATGCTCCGGCGATAGACCAGCTGCAGGCCGCCGATGGCCGCGAAGCCCAGGGCGATCAGGATCGCCAAATACCCCAAGATGTTGGTGATCTTATACCAGGCCATATGCACCCCGAACAGGTCGTGGATGGCCACGTTCAGCTTGGAAAGGCCGATCTTGGCGCCCTCCGGGCCCACGGCGGCCACGTCCACCGTCTTGACGAGCAGGATCAGCAGCAAAAACAGGCCGAAGCACACGGCCGCGGTGATAAACTTTTTCTTCATAGGTCTCCCCCTCTGTTCACTGTATGCGATTCCCCTATATCATACTCATTTATCGGCAAAAGGCAAGCCCCCGTTAACATCTTGAACCGCGCCGGCGATAGTTGTCGCACGAAATCTGTCGTATTAAAGCAGTTTTTGCATGAGATCCCACTTCGGATCGTCTTCATATACGGCATAGACCCCGTACCCATGCTTCTTTAGGAACAAGGCCTGTAGGTCCATTGCGTCGGCACGGGCAATATAAGCCCCCTTCGCCTTTGCCTCCCGCTCGATTTCGCTCAGGAGAAAGGATCCGATGCCTCGATTGCGATACGGTTCGTCCACCCAGATCGTGTCCACATGCAGCGTGTCCCAACCGCTGACACCGGCGATACACCCTCCAATGATGTTGCCTTGATCGTCCACAACCTTTTTTTCTAGCGGCAGATACGGATGCGAACGCGGTGCGAAGGAGGTATTATACTCCTCCAACTTGTCCGCAATGATCTCTCCATCTTCCTCACTGCCGAGTCCTATCTTGAACGCAGCCGCATCCAAGGGCTTTGGACAATCATATCCCTCCGAACATCCGTTGAATCTCTTTATCAAAACATAGTGATCGTAGCCTCTCGGCCAATCCTTCGCAACGCCGATGAGCCAGTATCCGTGTTTTTCAAAAAGCTGTCTCGATGCCTGAAAATCGAAGCTGTAATCATTTATCACGGTGTGGCAGCCTTTCTCACGAGCTGCGCGTTCCGCCGCACGGATCAGGGCGGAAGCCATGCCCTGTCGGCGATAGCGTTCGTCCACCCACAAGCGTGCAAACTCTGCCTGTTTCGACGTATCGATGCTCATAACGCACCCGCCGATGATAGCGTCGTTCTCATCGACGACCTTAAGAACAAAGGACTCTCCTTCCTCATCTTTTTCGGTCGGCACTAAGGATCCATATGCCTCCCAATCCTTTTCCCAGATATAATCAGCATCGCCTTCTACACAGGGTTTGATCTCGTATCTCATCTGCTCCATACGCTTTCCTCAATGATCATTTGCTGCAAACGACAGGATATCACCGCGCCATGATGCAGCGGGTGGGGCTCACGTCCTCCGCTTTGCGAAAGCCCTCCCGTTCGTAGAGGGCCACGGCCCGGGCGTTCCCCGTGAAAACGTAGAAGTATATGGGCTTCCCCTGGGCCAGGCACCGGCGCAAAACGGCGGTGCCCACGCCCCGGTTGCGGTACTCCGGCAGCACGTAGAGATCGTCCAGCTCCATTTTGTCCCCGTCCGGCGCGAAGCGGAAATAGGCGACGGTCTGCCCGTCCCACAGGACCCGGGTATACTCGCCGATCCTCTTCTCGATCTTCCGCTTCGTCCACCCGAGGGCCATCTCGAGATCCAGGTCCTGGTCCGTCTCGTACCTCTCGATCAATTCCTTCGCAAAACCGAAGATCACGGGCCCGTCCTCGGCCCGAGCCGGTTCGTAGCGTAGCTGCATGGGGCCCTCCTATGCGCATGGTATTTATATTTTTATCATACCACAGCTTTTCCGCCGGAAACAACGAAAAGTGTTGAATATCCTCTTTTCCGTGCTATAATATATAATATACTATATTTTCCATATGACCCTCGGAAAGGAGCCATCATGAATTTCGTCTATATCTCCCCCAACTTCCCCGAAAACCATTGGCATTTCTGCGACCGGCTCCGCAAAAACGGCGTCACGGTGCTGGGCATCGGCGACTGCCCCTACGACGATCTCAAGCGGGAGCTGAAAGAGTCCCTGAACGAGTATTACAAGGTCTCCTCCCTGGAGAACTACGACGAGGTCTATCGGGCCGTGGCCTGGTTCATCCATAAATACGGGCGGATCGACTATCTGGAGTCCAACAACGAGTACTGGCTGGAGCGGGACGCCGCCCTTCGGCAGGACTTCCGCATCATGAGCGGCTTCCAGCCCCAGGACATGCCCCCGGTGAAGTGCAAGTCCCTCATGAAGGACCGGTATCGTCTCGCCGGCATCCCCGTGGCCCTCTACCACATGGTGGACGATCGGGCGGACTGCCTGGCGTTCATCCGGCAGGTGGGCTACCCCGTGGTGGCCAAGCCCGACAACGGCGTGGGGGCCAACGACACCTTCCGCATCGACTGCGAAGGGGAGCTGGACGACTTTTTCCGCCGTCGGCCCAACAACGTCCAA
>JAZRUD010000130.1:0-3871 GCA_045652385.1 Clostridia bacterium | reverse complement strand
GGTCTCGCCGCTGCGGGCGATGCCCATGGGCACGGAAGGATGGCCCTCCCTTTCGCAGCAGCAGACGGCCAAATATCGACCCGGCTCCAGCGTGGCCTTGGGCAACCGGTGTTGATTGGGCTTGTCGGGATCGTTGGTGATAAACAGAGTCCCCAGGCTGATGGCCTTGGTCCCGGGATTATAGAGCTCGAACCAGTCCTCGGAGGGGCAGTCCTCGTAAGCGCCCTCCCGGTCTCCGGAGGAACGGGCCTCGGTGAATTGAAGCTGTATCCCTGCGGCGGCAGCGCTCCTTGCCTGAGGATCGGGCAGCTGCTCCGTCAGGGCGGACGTAGGCGAAGGCACCCGTTCATGGACGCCCTGAGGCGCAGGCGCGCTGCAGCCGCCCGCCAGCAACAGCAGCAGGAGCAGCCACGCTATGCCGTTTTTCAGCGTCCGTTTCAACGTTCGTTCAGTCTCCTATCCGCGGGCGATCCGGTCCAGAGCCTCGAAGATCTCCTCTTTCGCCATATAGGGATGCAGGATAAAGCGGCTGTCCCCCGCCAGCATAGCGGAAAGCCGGCCGCGATTCAGATCATAGAAGATATGGACGGACTTCCCCATCTCCCGGGCCCGGCCCAGCTCGTACCCCACGCCGTGGGATGGGGTGGTGCACTCCGCCACTACGAGATCGCTTTCTATAAGCCAGGCCATGTCCCGCTGAAAGATCTCCTCCTCGGTCATGGTCCTCTCCCCCTCGATCTGCAGGGATTCGAGACCCACGTGCTCCGTCAGCACCCGGCAGCCCCGTTCCTCCAGATAGGCGATCATCTCGCCGTACAGCGCCGCGTCCTGCCGTCCGCCCCGAATGGAACCGGCAAAATACACCTTCTTCATCCTATGCCTCCAGGGTACCTTTAAGAAGTTTGATCCTGTCCCGATAGTCCGGGAGAACGGATTCGATGAACCCGTAGAATGCCCGGCTATGGTCCTTGTAGCGGATGTGGGCGAGCTCGTGGACCACCACGTAGTCGATAGCCGCCTCGGGATAGGCCATGAGCCGCCAGGAGAAGGACAGCCGGTTCTTTCCGGAGCAGCTGCCGAAACGGGTCTTGGCTGAGGTGACGGTGAGGCCCGTTGGGACCACGCCCATGCGCCTTGCATAGTATTCGATCTTCGGGGGCAGGACGGCTTTGGCCTTCTTCACGTACAGAGCCTTGTCCTCTTCTCTAACGTCCGGCAGATTCCCCTGCCGCCTGGCCTGCCGCTGCCTGGCCCGTTCGATCCAGTCCGCCCGTTCCTCCACGAAGGCGTCGATGCGCCACTTTGGCATCAGGCGGGGAGACCGGACCAGGATCTTGCCGGAGGCGTCTACCTCCACGCTCAGGGTCCTCCGCCTGGAACGGATGAGTTCATACACGATCTTTTCCATAGTATCAGCAGTATATCACAGGTTCTTCCCCGCTGCAATCTGGACAAACCGATCCTGAACGGGTACAATACTGGCAAAAGAAAGGGAGTCGCAGGAAATGAACGCAAAAAACAGGGCGGTTTTGTTCGATCTGGACGGGACGCTGTGGGATTCCTCCCGAGAGGTGCTGCTGTGCTGGAACCGGGTGCTCTCCCCCCTCGGCAGGCATATCGCCAAGGAGGAGATGGACCGGCTCATGGGTCTCACGCCCCGGGAGATCGGCGACGTCCAGTTCCCCGATCTAGCGCCGAAAGAGCGATACGCCCTCACCGACCGATGCTTGGACGCGGAAGCGCCCTATCTTTTCGAACGGGGGGCACGGCTCTATCCCAAGGTGCGTGAAACGCTGCGGCAGCTGAAAGAGCGCTATTTCATCGGTCTTGTCAGCAACTGCACGGAGGACTACGCCCTGGCCTTTCTTCACGCCCACGGGCTCTCCTCCCTCTTCGACGATCATGAAACGGCGGGCCGGACCGGCCTCGATAAGGAAGAGAACATCTCCCTGCTCCTGCGTCGAAACGGGATCGAACGGGCGATCTATGTGGGCGATACCGTCAAGGACCTGGCCGCCGCCCGGGCAGCGCATATCCCGTTCCTGTTCGCCAGCTGGGGCTTTGGGACTTTACCGGAGGATCAGCTGACCGCGTCCGGATTCTCTGATCTCGTCGAAATCGCTTCCTCCCTGCTGGACGCCTGAGAAGCCTTCTTTGGCTGGCTGAAGTGGATCACTCCGTCCAGCTTGTACTTGGCGTACTGGTCCAGAAAGGAATCCAGCGAGCAAACGATGGGCTCGCCTTCCTTATATGTCACGTCGTCCACGGTCCTGGAACAGCTGTCGGAGTAGAAGATCTTCCCGTTTCGGATGCCGTGGATGAACAGCACGTGACCGTATTTCTTTCCGGCCGAGCTGGTGCCCTTCTGAAATCCCACCAAAATGTTGTTGGTACCGGGCTCCTTGCGCAGGATGGCCAGCAGCGCCTCCTCCAGGGTATAATCCTTAGCTCTGTACGCAGAGACGGCATAGCCGCCGGAAGTGGTTTTCATGTCCCGATAGAGCTCAAAGGTGTTGTTGCCGTTGGCGCTGAGATAGGAAGTGTTGATGCCCAGGACCACCAGCTGATTGGCCACGTAGGCCCCGCAGTATCCCTTGAAGGACTTGCGGCGGGCGCGCTTTTTGGCCGCCGCGTAGGTGTCCCGGATCTGCTGCCGAAGGCCTTCCTCGACGACGCTCACCCGCGCCGGCTTCGCTTCGATCTCCTGATCCCTGTCCGGCAGCGTCAGGGCGTACTCCCTGGAAGCGTCCGTATCCTCGTTCTCTCCCTCGGCGAAAGCCGCCCAAGGGGAAAGCAAAAGAAGCAGAAAAAGAAGGAGCGCCACGGCTCGCTTGCTGCGGTTCACGACAGGTCCCTCCTCTCCCTTTTGGATGCATCCTACCATACCGTTTTATTTTTTTCAGTGTTTTCGATGTTTGTTTATAATCTATTTCAAAAAAATCCGATTGTTCATCCTTTGGCAATAAAATGTCCAGATTTTCGTCATTTTTTGGCCACAGCCCATTCATCACACCCTTGTCAGCAAAACGAAAAGATGATATGATGTATTGCATACCAGTGGCAAATATGAATAAAGGATTTAAAGGAGAGAAAGTAACATGGCAGTTGATCTGAAAGGCCGTTCCTTCCTGACCATCATGGACTTCACCCCGGAGGAGATCCGCTATATGCTGGATCTGGCCAAGGAGCTCAAGGTCAAGAAACGGGCCGGTGTCAAGGGGGACACCCTGGCCGGCAAGAACATCGTGCTGCTCTTCGAGAAGACCTCTACCCGCACCCGCTGCGCTTTCGAGGTAGCGGCCATGGACGAGGGCGCCGGTGTCACGTTCCTGGATTCCAAGTCCTCCCAGATGGGCAAGAAGGAGTCTTTGGCCGACACCGCCAAGGTCCTGGGCCGGATGTTCGACGGCATCGAATATCGCGGCTTCGATCAGAAGGTGGTGGAAGATTTGATGAAATACTCCGGCGTGCCCGTGTTCAACGGACTCACGGACGTGGATCATCCCACCCAGGCTCTGGCGGATATACTCACGCTGGAGGAGAACGTGGATAAGCCTCAGAATCAGTGCAAGCTGGTGTTCTGCGGCGACACGAGGAACAACGTGGCCTACTGCCTCATGTACATCTGCTCCAAGCTGGGCATCCACTACTGCGGCTACGGGCCCAAGGAGCTCTATCCCGCCCCCGAGGTCCTGGCCCGCTGCCAGGAAGCCGCCAAGGAGAGCGGAGCCGTCATCGAGATCAGCGACGATCCTGCCATCGTGGAGGGGGCCGACGCCCTCTATACCGGCATCTGGGCTTCCATGGGCGAGGAAGCGCTGATCCCCCAGCGGGTGAAGCTGCTGACCCCCTTCAAAGTCACCAAGGAGCT
>JAZRUD010000129.1:0-3716 GCA_045652385.1 Clostridia bacterium | reverse complement strand
CTGATCACCAACGACGGCGTGACCATCGCCAAGGAAATCGAACTGGAAGATCCCTTTGAGAACATGGGCGCTCAGCTGGTGAAGGAAGTCGCCACCAAGACCAACGACGTGGCCGGCGACGGCACCACCACCGCCACCTTGCTCGCCCAGGCCATGGTCCACGAAGGCCTCAGGAACGTGGCCGCCGGCGCCAACCCCATGGGCATCCGCCGGGGCATCGAAGCCGCCGTCAACGAGGCGGTGGAAGGCTTGAAGGCCCACAGCAAGAAGGTGGAGACCAAGCAGGAGATAGCTCAGGTCGCCTCCATTTCCGCCAGCGACAAGCGCATCGGCGAGCTCATCGCCGACGCCATGGAGAAGGTGGGCAACGACGGCGTCATCACCGTGGAAGAGGGCAAGACCATGAAGACCGAGCTCTCCGTGGTGGAAGGCATGCAGTTCGACCGGGGCTACTGCTCCGCCTACATGGTCACCGATACCGACAAGATGGAAGCGGTGCTGGACGATCCGTACATCCTCATCACCGAGAAGAAGATCAGCAACATCCAGGACATCCTGCCCATTCTGGAGCCCATCGCCCAGAGCGGCAAGAAGCTCCTTATCATCGCCGAGGACGTGGAAGGCGACGCTCTTGCCAACCTGATTCTCAACAAGCTACGCGGCGTGCTCAATTCCGTGGCCGTCAAGGCCCCCGGCTTCGGCGATCGCCGCAAGGCCATGCTGCAGGATATCGCCATCCTCACCGGCGGGCAGGTCATTTCCGACGAACTGGGCATGGATCTCAAGGACACCACCATCGACATGCTGGGCACCGCCCGTCAGGTCAAGGTGAACAAGGAGAACACCGTCATCGTGTGCGGCGCCGGCGATCCTCAGGAGATCAAGAATCGGATCAAATCCATCAAGGCCCAGATCGAGGAGACCACTTCCGATTACGACAAGGAGAAGCTCCAGGAGCGGCTGGCGAAGCTGGCCGGCGGCGTGGCGCTGATCTCCGTGGGCGCTGCCACCGAAGTGGAGATGAAGGAAGCCAAGATGCGGATCGAGGACGCTCTCGCTGCCACCCGAGCAGCCGTGGAAGAGGGCATCGTGGCCGGCGGCGGCGTGGCGCTGCTGAATGTCACCAAGCAGGTGGAGGCCCTCAAGGCCAAGTCCTTCGGCGACGAGAAGACCGGCGTGGACATCGTGCTCCGTACCCTGGAGGCCCCCATGCGCCAGATCGCCAAGAACGCCGGCGAGGAAGGCTCCGTCATCGTGGAGAACATCAAGCGCAGCAAGAAGATCGGCTACGGCTTCGACGCCGCCGACAACACCTACGGCGACATGCTCCAGAAGGGCATCATCGACCCCACCAAGGTGACCCGCTGCGCTCTGCAGAACGCCGCATCCGTGGCGGCCATGGTCCTCACCACCGAGTCCCTGGTCTGCGACATCCCCAAGCCCGAGCCTGCGGCCCCCGCACCCGGCATGGGCGGCGGCGACATGTATTGAGCTGAAAACTGATCGCGAAAGAGGAGCCCGCAGCGGCTCCTCTTTTTCGTTATTCACAGAACGTTTTCAAGGGCCGGGGCGGGGCCATCTTGCAATAAAAGCGCGGAATGATGTATGATACTGTCACAAAAGTATGGGAGGAAAGGGTATGAGCCGCCGCAAGACCCGCCGCACGTTTCAACCTCGGTTCTTTTTGTTCCTGGCGCTGTCCGTAGCGCTGGTGGTGGGCATCGTGCTGCTTTCTTCGGCCGCCGTGGAGTATTTCGAGGAGCGCAAGAAGCAGAGCGAGCTCGATCTGCCCGTCAACGCCAACGCCTCGCCGGAGGCTGGAAACACCGAGGGTACGGAGGGGACGACCTCATCCGTGGCCCGCAAGCAGCGGCTCAGCATGGACGCCAAGTATATCGTCACCGGCAGCGACAAAGACGGACTCGAATCCTCCGTCCGGGTGAACAACGAGGACAAGGTCAGGGACGCCGCACCCCGGGAGATGGGCCTCGCGCTCATCAACAAGGACGCCTATACGGACCTGACCGGCGTCATCACCTATGGCGGCGGCCCCTATCGGGACAATTTCGCCTTCGGCACGGCGACCGTCACGCTCAAGTCCATGCAGATTACCTGGCAGAGCATCGTGGGGAAGCTGGGCGAATACGCCGGCACCTCCTGGACGGGCCAGCCCCTGCTGGTGAAGTGGAAGCCGGAGGTCCTGCCCACCTTGGGCGTCAGCGACATCTATAAGGCGATGGAGGACTTCATCGAGGTCATCTACCCCTCCGCCGACGGCAACATCTACTTCTTCGACCTGCTTTCCGGCGGTCAGACCCGGCAGCCCATCCCCGTGGGCGTGTCCCTGTTCGGCACCGCCTCTCTGGACCCGGACGGACGGCCCATGCTCTACGTGGGTGCGGGTCTTATGAAGAAGAACGCCCGGGGCACTGAGGTCAGCTACTATTACGCCATCAACCTCATCTCCAACAAGGTGGAATACGAATTCGGCGGCCGGGATTACTTCGCTTATCGGAACAAGTGGAACGCCTTCGACGCCAGTCCCCTCATCATCAACGACACCCTGATCCAGCCCAGTGAGGGCGGCATCATCTACTTCGTGTCCCTTCGGACAAAGTACGACCCGGAGAAAGGGACCATCTCCATCAACCCCGGTGATCGGGTAAAATACCGCTATACCGGCCCCAACTATAACGCCAACGACGGGACCGGCAAGCGCTGGTACGGGTTTGAGTCCTCGCCCGCCGTGTTCCGCAACTACCTCTATATCACCGACAACGGCGGCCATTTGCAGTGCGTCGACACCGATACCCTGAAGCTCCTCTACGCCGTGGACCTGGGGGGCGACACGGACGCCTCGCCGGTCCTGGAGGAGGACGGGGCGGCGGGGACGCTGTTCGTCTACACAGCCAGCCAGACGAACGTCCAGGCGCCGGACCTGCCCACTGGCTGGGGATACGCCACCATGAAGAAGATCGACGCTCTGACGGGCCGGGTGGTATGGTCCAAGGACCGCATATCCTATGTGGGCAACGGGCCCTACAAGAGCGGATGCCGGGCCACGCCCCACGTGGGACGGGGGAACATCAGCAACCTTTTGATCTGCGCCTTCTCCGGGGCGGGCATACCCGTGGTGGACCACAGCGGCGCGGTCAGCTCCTACACCTACGGCGGACGGCTGGTGGCCTTCGACAAAGCCGACGGCACGGTGATCTGGTCCATCGAGACCGACGGCAGCGCCGACTACGTTTCCTCGCCTCTGGTGGTCTATACGGACCGGGGCGACGCCTATCTCATCGCCTGCGACCGATCCGGAAAGGTGAATCTGTACGACGCGGCCACCGGCGGCATGGCCCTCTGCTCCTCGCTGGACCTGGGCGGCCGGATCGACTCCACCCCCGCGGCCTTCGGCAACTACCTGGTGGTGGGCACCACGGGCAAAGGGGCGGACGGTACGGAGACCAGTCCCAAGATATACTGCATCAAGGTGGAGTAGGCCGCCGATATGGCGTCAGACCATTTGCGGCAATTGTTTTCTCGGGTATATTTTGTAGGTTGAAATGGCGCAGAATGCGCCATTTCTTTTTACATAAGTGCCGCAAATTAACCGCGTTTCCGACCACTCGCGGTACATAGCACAGCTTCGAGTCGGAGAACGCGGTTTCTGCCATCCATCTTGGCGGCCTGCTTGAATAAGCGTTGGTATTATCACATAG
>JAZRUD010000128.1:0-8534 GCA_045652385.1 Clostridia bacterium | reverse complement strand
CCCCGGAAGATCGCCGACCTGGCGGAAATGCTGCACGCCATCGCAAAGCGGCTGGACCTGCCCGTGCCGAAGATTTTGATGGAACCGGGCCGCAGCATCGTGGCGGACGCCGGCATGACCCTCTATACCGTTGGCTCCGTCAAGGAGATCACGGGCTACAAGCGCTACGTCGCCGTGGACGGCGGCATGTCCGACAACCCCCGCTTTGCCCTCTACGGCGCCCGGTACACCTGCTTCAACGCCGGGCGCATGGACGAGCCCCGGGACAAGGTCTTCGATCTGGTGGGCCGCTGCTGCGAAAGCGGGGACGTGATCCAGCCGAACGTGGCCTTTCCCGCCGGAACGAAGCGCGGGGACGTGATCGCCGTCTGCACCACGGGCGCCTACAACTTCTCCATGGCGTCGAGCTATAACCGAATGCTGCGGCCGCCGGTGGTCATGCTCCGAGGCGGCGAATCCTATGTGGCGGTGGCCCGGGAGACTTTGGAAGATCTCGTCCGCCTGGATCGGTAACCCACAGCGTATACAAACACAGCCGGGAAGGTTTCCTTCCCGGCTGTTTCGCTGTGCGTTTATGTCCTTATGCTTCGGGCTCGGCGGGCGCTTCGACCGCCTCCGCCGGCGCGGCCTCGGGGGCAGCCTCCGGAGCGGGGATGGGCTCGGGGATGGGCTCGGGTTCCGGCGTAAAGACCGGCTCGGGCTTCACGGGTTCATCCTCCGGCACGACCACGGGCGCGGGAGCCTCATAGACGGGAGCGGGCGCTTCATAGACGGGGGCGGGCTCCGGCTCGGGAGCGGACAGGCTCGCCTGGAGAGCTTCGCCCTGGGCTTTGCCGAAGCTGAAGACCCGGGCCAGGAAGAAGTAGATCAGGGACAGGAGCAGGGTGGTGATGTTCAGGCTCAGCGTCACATTTTGATTGGGCAGGCCCAGGCGGCGGATGAACTCAGAGCCTACGAAGTAGCCCATGGCGATGCCGCAGACCCAGAAGACGATGTGGAAAATACCCAGCAGCCGCAGCCGACGGATGTTTCCGGTGGTGAAGGGGGTGTCCTCCTTCTTAATGTGCTTGAACAGGTTCCCGGCGATCAGCATGAGAATATAGGCGGCGGCCAGAACCAGGATGCCCACGCCCACCAGCAGCATGACCACCAGCTTGGCGTCCTTGAGGTCCAGCGTCAGCACGCCGTCCTTCACCAGCGCGCCTATGTCAGGCACGTTATCCAGGCCCAGCTGATTCAAATTCAGATCCTGCAGGGTTAGCACCAGCTTGCCGTCCTTCACGGCATCCAGAGGCAGGTCGTTCTCGTTGACCACGGCCAGGACCACCAGACTGACGATCATCACTACGGCGGCGACGATGAGCAGGATGCGCAGGATCTTCAGCAGCACGAATCCGACGGCTGCGCCCCGCTGAACCTTCTTCAGTTTCTTTTCCATGTTCGATATCTCCTTTTCTTAATTTACAGACAATCGCCGATACAGCGTCAGGACCTGTTCCGGCGTCAGCGCCTCGCCCCGCACGTCGGCGGGCAGGCCCATGCTTTCCAGGACGCCCTTGAGGTCCGGGGCTCCGGTAAAATTATTATACAGCGTTTTGCGGCGCATGCGCAAGCAGGCAGCGGCAAATTTTAAGAGAGATTTGGCAGATTCCTGAGGTCCGTCGGGCCGCGCTTCCAGCTTGACGAGGGCACTGGTCACCGTGGGGGGCGGCACGTAGGCTCCGGGGGGCACCTCGCCCAGCAGAGAGGCTTTGTAGCAGAGCTGGGAGACCATGGCCACGGGGCCGTAGTTCTTCTGGGAAGGCTTGGCGAAAAACCGGTCCGCCGCCTCCTTCTGGACCATCAGCAGCATGCCCGCGGGCCGCAGGGCAAGGAGCATGGTCACGATATCCGCCGTGATGCAGTAGGGGAGATTCCCCGCGGCCACGAAGTCCGGCGGCAAAAAACCATAGTCCGTTTTCAGACAGTCCCCGTGCACGAGGGTCAGCCGATCGTTCACGAGATCCCGCCGGAGAAAGTCGTACAGCCGCCCGTCCTTCTCCACGGCGTAAACCCGGGCGCCGGCGTCCAGAAGCTGCTCCGTGAGCCCGCCGAGGCCGGGGCCGATCTCCAGCACCGTCCGGCCGTCCAAAGGCAGGGCGCCGGCCAGGCGTTTGAGGACCCCTTCGTCCACGCAGAAATTCTGGCCTAGGTTCTTGTTGGGCAGCAGTTCCTCCCGAGCCAGGGCCTGAGCTACGAAATCCCGCGTCGCCCTCATCGGTCCGCCTCCTGGGGCGCCGGAGCCTCTTTCTCCGGTTCCGGCCGTTCCGCGGCGTCCCATTCCGGATCCACCGGGGATTCCGGCTTTTCCGGCTCCGTCAAGGATTCCTCTTCCTCCGGTTCCGCGGCAGGGGCCGGCGGCGCAGGCACGGGGCGGAGCGGCTCCGCCGGGGCCGGCTGCTGCAGCAGGGAGAAATACTTCTGCCGGGCCTGGTCGAAGGCGGCGTTGAAGGTCCGGTCGCTGCCCGCGTGGAGACGCTCGAAATACAGATGCTCGTGGTCGGCCAGCTCAGGATGCACCCGGACCATGGTGGCCACGCCCACGTTGGAGCATACGCTGCCGATCCGGCGGAATTCCACCATGAGATCGGAGAAGGCGGCGTCGGCGAACACGTTGCACTCGCCCGTGCTCATGCGCTTGAGATGGTTCCGTTTCAAGAGGGCGACGATCTCGCCCGTGACCTGGACCAGGGGTTCGATGCGCTCCGCCGCCTTTACGTCCCGCTTGCGGAAGGTCAGGTCCGTCTCGTCCAGGATGTTCAAAAGGGCGCTTTCCAGCACGGAGAGCTCCGACAAGGCCGCAGAGGAGAAGGCGGTGTTGTTCCGTTTCATGGCGGCGGCGTGGGCGGCGATGTTCACCGCGTGGTCCCCCAATCGCTCGAATTCGGAGGTGACCTTGTAGTACTGGTCCAGAATGGACACGTGGTAGGGAAGCCGAAGCTGGGGCAGAAACTCCACGATGTACTTGCTCACCAAATCGGTCATGCGGTCGATCTCGTCCTCGTCCGCCTGGATCTCCATGTGGACGGCCGGGTCGTATTTTTCCAGGAGGGTGAAGCTTCGCTCGATGTTGGTCCGGGAGGCGGCGAGGATGGCCAGCAGGGCCTTGTAGCAGCTCTGCAGGGCCAGGGCCGGGGTCTTGAAGAACACGGGGTTCAGCGCTTCCATCTCGTCCTTGAATTTGCTCTCCTTCACAGGCTCGTCCTTCACGATCCCGCGGCTGAGCCGCTCAAAGGTGGACAGCAGGGGGAAGAGGGCCAGGGCGCAGCCCAGGTTGAAGATGGTGTTGGCGTTGGCGATGATGCTGGAGTTGACGGGTCTCTCCCAGAGGGCGTCCAGCAGTCCCAGCTTGTGAACGACGGTCACCCCCACCAGCACCAGGAACGATTTGCTCAAATTGTAGAGGATGTTCATGATGGCCACCCGCTTGGGTTCCGCCTTGGCGCCGATGTAGATGACGATGGCCGTGGTCACGCAGTCGCCCAGATAGATGCCCACGATGACCGCGTAGATGGCCTTGAAGGTGAGGAGCCCCGTGGCGGAGAAGGCCTGCAGAATACCGATGGTGGCGGAGGAGGATTGGAGCATGAACGCCACGCCCGCGCCGGTGACGTAGCCCAGGACGGGGCTTTCCCCCAGGCCGGAGAACAGGTTTTCGATCATGCCGGACCGGGCCAGGCTGTTGACCGCGCCGGTCATATTTAAAAGGCCCGAAAACAGGATGCCGAAGCCGATGGCGATGTTGCCCACGGACCTGGCGTTCTTGAAAAAGCTTCCCATGATGAGCACGATGCCGACGATGAGGGCGATGGGGGCCAGCGTGGAGGGCTGGAAGAAGCGAAGGATGCTGGTGCCCGAAGCGTCGATGTCCAGCAGGCGGATGATCTGGCCCGTGACCGTGGTGCCCACGTTGGCGCCGACGATGATGCCCAGACTCTGGTGCAGGGACAATATGCCCGCGCCCACGAGACCGGCGGTGATGACGATGGTGGCGGTGGAGCTCTGGATGAGAGCCGTGACCAGTACGCCCAGAAGGAACGCCTTCAGGGGGTTGTCCGTCACCTTTCCCATGATGACCTTCAGGGTGCCGGAGGAGTTTTCCTTCAGGGAGTCCCCCATGAGGCGCATGCCGTACAGGAACATGGCCAGGCCGCCCAGGAGAGAGATCACGTCGAATATATCCATATAATACCTCAGTTATCTGTATCCCGATTCTTTCCTAATATAAGCATACTATGGGATTTGTCCAGATGTCAAGGGAAAAGAAAAACGCGCATGGTCTCCCATGCGCGAAAAAGCCGGTTCGCGGCGCCGCCGCGAAGATCGCGTCACTCCCAGGCCCAGCCGAAGAGGACGTAGTGCTTCACCCACTGCCAGGGGGTGTAGGTCACGGTAACGGTGCAGGCGGCGCTGGCGCGGCCGTCAACGGAGGTGGCGGTGACGATGGCCGTGCCGGGGCTGTGGGCCGTGACGCTGCCGTCGGAGGATACCTCCGCCACGGCTGGATCGGAGCTGACGATGGTCCAGGCAGGCTCCGTGGCGTCCTCCGGGGCGATGGCGGCGGCCAGCCGGGCGGCGTCCCCCACGTGAAGGGCCAGGGCGGCCTCGCTGAGGGTCAGCCGCTCCGCGTAGATGTAGGGCAGGGCCGGGATCTCCCGGCGCTCCAGCACCTCTCCGCAGACGGTGCAGAGGATCTGCTCCTCGCCGGGAACGTTCACCTCGGCCGCTTTCGCCACGGTCCATTCCCCGGGAACGTGGCCCGGGGCCGGGATCGATTCCGTATACCGATCGCCGCAGTTGGCGCAGAGGAAGACCTTCTCTCCGTCCTCGGTGCAGGTGGGGGCGGTATCCGTTTCCTCGTAGGCGTGGCCGACGGCGGGCACGGGCTCCGTGTAGCTGTGGCCGCAGAGGGCGCAGGTGTAGGTCTGGACCCCTGCCTCGGTGCAGGTGGGGGCGGCGGTGAGCCGGGCGGGTCCGTACTGGTGGACCGGCGGCGTATAGCTGTCCCGGTAGGTGTAGCCGCAGATTTCACAGGTATGGGTCGTAAAGCCCCAGTTCGTGCAGTCGCCCGGAGTGACGGTATCGGTATACTTGGGCGCCTCGCACTTCTCCGGGGACAGGCGTACAGGGGTCCGGGACTCGAACTTGGCGTAATGGGCGGTGTACATCCTCTCCCGGGCGCAGCCCCGCAGGGTATCCTCGCCGATGGTGGGGGAGCAGTAGGCCCGGCGGGACTTGGTGATCTCGAAGAAGGAGATCTCCGTGTCGGCGGTGGTGTTGTAGACCCGGGACCGGTAGCGGCTACCCTTCACCTCCTTGAACATGCCGATGAGGCCGCCGTTGTGGCAGTAGCCGTAGACCTCGGAGAAGCCCCGGGTCTTCACGGTGCAGTTCTCGATCTTGCCGCTGCCGCAGGAGTAGACGCCGCCGATGAACTCCTCGCAGAGCGCCTCCGTATTGGTGTCGGTGAAGACGAGCTCCGCGTCCACGGTGCAGCCCAAAAACTCGCTCTCCCAGGAGAAGCCGCAGAGGCCCCCCAGTCCTGCGTTGATGGAGGTGAGGGTCAGGTGGCTCCGGGTCTGGACGACGCAGTTTTCGATGACGCTGTGCTCGGCGTATCCGGCCACGGCCCCCAGGAAGCAGTGCTGATCCGTTGTGATGTCGATGACGGCGTTCGTCAGGTTCACCTCCCGGATCTCAGCGTCCTTCACCACGGAGAACAGGCCCCCGAAGACGGTGTCGTACTCCTTCCGGTTGCCGTCGTAGGTCATGGTGCTGTCCGGACCGGGGGCGGTGACGGTCAGGTTGTAGAGGGTGTGGCCGTGGCCGTCGAGCTTCCCGGAGAAGGCCAGGGGCACCCAGGGTTCGCCCCCCATGTCGATGTCGTCCGTCAGCTCGTAGACCCCCGCCGGGTCCTGGGCGATCCGCAGCAGATCCGCCCGGTTCCCTATAGCCACCGGGGTGACTTCTTCCTCGGCGTGTACGTCCGGGCAGACGCCCAGCAGCAGCAGGGCGCACAGCACGGCGGCAATGATTCGTTTCATCTCTCTCTCCTTATTTCCAGCCTTCCATCCGATCCATGATATCGTAGAGGGCCAGATATTTTTCGTCAGTCATCTGTACGCCGTCCCCCAGCTCCAGCAGCGTTTCGCTCTTATCGTCGGCGGCCCAGAGGGGCAGACCCGGCCCGTTGGGGTCCCCGGTACGGGCGAAGTTCGCGACGTAGCTGAGGATCGTCTTCGACAGGGCCCGGTCGCCCTCGTCGAAGAGCTCGGACGCCGCCGGGATGTTCCCGTAGAAATAGGGCAGCTCGCCGCTGTGCCAGGATCCCAGGCGGCCGTTGGTCTTGCTGAAGTAGTATTCGTAGGCCGGGATGCCGATTCGGACGGCCAGCCGATTCAGGCAGTAGTGGGGGTAGTTGAAGGACACGGCCCCGTAGATCTGGGCCCAGTAGTCATCTGCCTCAGCGTCCGTGGCAGGGGCATAGAGGGCCAGCACTTCGTCGGCGGACTCCTTGAAATAGGCCCGGACCTTCCCCTCGTAGTTCTTCAGGTTGGCGTGGGAGAACATGATGAAGGGCCCGGATTCCTCGGCGTTGTATCCATGGAGGATGGCTTCCTCGTTGTGGACGCCCTTCTGGTAGGATTCGTAGGGGGTCTCCGTGAGAGCGTACCCGTCCACGGTCATGTGGTGCTGGGTGTAGGCCTCGTCCACGATCTTTTTGGCGCTCAGGGCCCGCATCTCCGCCGGAGTGCTCACGCCGTAGCGCGCCTTCAGCTCCCGACCCGATTTCAGCGCTTCCTCGAAGCTTCGGAAGGAGTGGGGCGGCTTCACGGAAGCCACGGTGGAACTCTCCAGAAGGACCCGCTTGAACAGGCCCTTGGAAAGGGGTGACGTGCAGATGGCGCTGACGCTGGCGGCTCCGGCGCTTTCTCCGGCCACGGTCACGTTGTCGGGATCCCCGCCGAAGGCGGCCACGTTGTTCCGGACCCATTCGAGGGCCTTGATCTGATCCAGCAGGCCGTAGTTGCCCGTGGTGCCGTTGGGGGATTCCCCAGCCAGGCCCTCGTCGGCCATGTACCCGAACACCCCCAGCCGGTAGCCCAGGTTCACCACCACCAAGCCTTCCTTCGCGAAGCCCGTGCCCGCGTAGTCGGCGTACCAGGGCTGCCCCGTCTGCAGGGTGCCCCCGTGGATGTAGACGAGGACCGGCAGACCGCTGACCTTTCCGGCGGGCTTCCATACGTTCACGTAGAGACCGTCCTCGCTGACCGGGGCCACCCAGTTGTCTTTCAATGAAATTCTGTAGTCGTGATATCCGATGATCCGGGCCAGGCTGTCATAGATGGGCAGATGGACCGGCTGCATGCACATAGGCGCGAAGTGGTCGGCGTCCAGCACCCCCTCCCAGGGCAGGGGGTCCTGGGGCTCCTTCCAACGAAGGTCCCCCACGGGCGGCTGGGCGTAGGGGATGCCCGCGTAGAGCTCCACGGCCCCGTCCGCGATCACGACGCCCCGCACGGTTCCCTTCTCGATGGTCACCGGCTCCGTGTATACGGGCGACTTCCCCTCGTAGGCGGGCACGGCCTTGGTGGGCGGCCAGGTCAAAAACAGGATCAAAGCGAAGATCGCGATGTACCCCAGATACCCCAGGAGCTTCACATACCACTTGCTTCCCTGGAGCGCCTTGCTGAACAGCACGACGAAGCCCACCGTGGCGGCGACGAGCAGCGCAAATCCCAGCAGCGTATTCTTGTTCAGCTCCAGTACCGCCGCCATGATCAAAAACAGCAGCCCCGTCACGATCCCGAATCCAACCATTTTTGTGCCTCCCCACTTTTTCCATTTAGTATATCATCTCTCCCTCCAAAAGGGAACACCTCCGCCGGAGCAAAACAGAAACACGTTGAAAGGGGGTCGCCGTTTTGGTATAATTGAAAAAACTGAAATAAGGAGGCCCCATGGACAGAACCCCCTTCTACGAGCAGGTCAGGGACCGGCTGATCCGGTACGCCCAAGTGGACACCCAGTCCGCCCGGGTGAGCGACACCGCGCCCACCACCAAAAAACAGTTCGATCTGGCGCGGATGCTGCGGGACGAGCTCAACGAGATTGGCGCGTCGGACGTGTGGCTGGACGAGGAGAAATGCGTCCTCTACGGCCGGGTGCCTGCCACCGCGGAGGGGGGCATGGCCTTCGGTCTCGTCACCCACATGGACACGGCCCCCGACGCCCCCGGCGCAGGCTGCCAGCCCTGGGTCCTCGAAAATTACGACGGCGGGGACATCCTGCTGAACGGGGAAAAGGGCATCGTCATGACCCCTAAAGAGTTCCCGAACCTCAAAAACTATATCGGCCAGGACCTGATCCTCACCGACGGCACCACGCTGCTGGGTGGCGACGACAAAGCCGCCATCGCCGCGGTCATGACCATGGCGGAGCATCTTTTGGCCCATCCCGAGCTCCCTCACGGGCCCATCGCCCTTGCCTTCACT
>JAZRUD010000127.1:0-3125 GCA_045652385.1 Clostridia bacterium | reverse complement strand
CACCCCGGCGTGGGACGCCCTGCTTAGGGAGTATCCCTACGCCGAACTGGAGGCCTCGGGCCCTGCGGTGGGCCTGGCGGCGGGGAAGACCGGCAACTCCGAGGCGGGGCACATCAACCTGGGCTCCGGCCGGGTGGTGCTCCAGGACGACGTGCGGCTGGACAACGCCATGAAGGACGGGTCCTTCGCGAAGAATCCTGTGTTCCTCGAGACGCTCAAGGGCGTGAAGGAGCGGGGCGCGGCGTTGCACCTGTTCGCCCTGCTCACCAAGAAGTCCTCCCACGGCTCCATCGACTACCCCCTGGCTCTGATCGACATGGCCCGGGAAGCGGGCGTGAAGGACGTGTTCGTCCACGTGATCTTCGACGGCCGTTCCACGGAGCCGGGCAGCGCGCCCGGCCTCCTCAGGGAGTTCGGCGGGACCATCGAACAGAAGGGCGCGGGCCTCATCGTCTCCGGCGTGGGCCGGGGCGTCGCCCTCGACAGGGATCAGAACTGGGCCAAGGTGAAGCGGGCCTACGATTCCCTGGTCAGCGGCGTCGGCGAAGCGTATACCGAGTAAGCGTTCGACTCAATTTTGTATAAACGGAGGGAGTACATGATCAACGTTGGCATCATCGGCGCCGGCCGCATCGGCCAGGTCCACGCAAAGAGCATCCTGACCGGCGTGCCCCAGGCCCACATCCTGGCCATCGCGGACCCCTACATGAAACCGGCCGTGGCCGAATGGGCCAAGGCGTCGGGCATCGAGAACGTCTGCACGGATTACAGGAAGATCCTGGAGGACGAGCGGATCGACGCCGTGCTCATCTGCGCCTCCACCAATCTCCACGCCCAGCTTTCGCTGGAGGCCATCGCCGCCGGGAAGCACATCTTCTGCGAGAAGCCCATCGACCAGAGCATCGAAAAGATCGAGGAAGTGAAGGCAGCTTTGGCCGCCTCCCCCAAGAAGCTGGTCTATCAGGTGGGCTTTAACCGCCGCTACGATCACAACTATCGGGCCATGAAGGAAGCCATCGCCGCGGGCAAGATCGGCAAGGTCCAGTTCGTGCGCATCAGCTCCCGGGACCCGGAGCCCCCTCCGGCCCAGTACGTGGCCCTGTCCGGCGGCATCTTTATGGACATGATGATCCATGATCTCGACATGGTCCGGTATCTGTCCGGCCAGGAGGTGGTGGAGCTGTACGCCCAGGGCGCCTGCCTCATCGACCCGGCTATCGGGGAGGCGGGGGACGTGGACACGGCCACCATTACCCTGAAGCTCAGCAACGGGGCCCTCGCCACCATCGACGGCTCCCGCAAGGCGGTCTACGGCTACGATCAGCGGGGCGAGGTCTTCGGCTCCAAGGGCTGTATCGTCAACGCCAACGACTCCAACTCCAACATCGTCATCTCCACCGTGGACGGCGTCACCGGCGAGAAGCCCCTGTGGTTCTTCCTGGAGCGGTACATGGGGTCCTACCAGGCGGAGGTGCGGGAGTTCATCGACTGCATCGCCAACGGCACCGAGCCCCGGGTGGGCATCGAGGACGGCCTCGTGTCCATCAAGCTGGCGCTGGCCTGCAGCAAGTCTCTCAGGGAGGACCGCCCCGTGGGCGTGGACGAAATGTGATATAATAATTTGTAAAAGGAGAAGAAACCATGGCTAAGATCAAAGTAGGCGTGGCCGGATACGGCACCATCGGTCAGCGGCTGGCGGACGGCGTCGCCATGCAGGGCGACATGGAGCTGGTGGGCATCGCGGATCTCGCGCCCACCCTGTCCATCCGTGCGCTGCGGGAAAACGACATGATCGGCGCGAACGACGTGAAGTACGACCTGTATCTGGTGGAGGGGGCGGACAGGACCGCCTTCGAAAAGTACGACATCCCCGTGGCGGGCACCTTCGAGGAGCTGTGCCGCAAGGTGGACATCATGCTGGATTCCTCCCCCGGCGGCGTGGGCGCCAAGAACAAGGAGCTCTATGAGAAGGTGGGCGTGAAGGCCATCTTCCAGGGCGGCGAGAAGAACTCCGTGGCGGACGTGTTCTTCCACGGCTACGCCAACTACGAGAAGGGCGTGGGCCAGAGCTATCTGAAGCTCACCAGCTGCAACACCACCGGCCTCATCCGGGCGGTGGACTGCCTGGATCGTCTCTACGGCGTCGAAAAGGTGGCGATCACCATCATCCGGCGGGTGGCCGATCCCGGCGATTATCACCGGGGCCTCACCAACGCCCTGCAGATCGACAAGGCGCCCTCCCATCAGGCGGTGGACCTGATGACCATCATGCCCCACGTGGAAGCCACGGGCATCCTGGTCCATACCCCCGTGACCCACGGCCACATCATCACCGTGCTGGTCACCCCCAGGGACGGCAAGAAGATCACCCGGGAGCAGGCCATCGAGGCCTTCCGCAAGCACCCCCGCATCCGCACCGTCACCATCGACGAGGGCTTCAAGGGCAACGCCAGCCTCTTCAAGTACGCCCGTGATCTGGGCAACCGCCGGGGCGACATGTACGAGATCGGCCTGTGGGAGGACAGCGTGGTGGAGAGCGGCAACGACATCATGTTCGCCATCAACATCCCCCAGGAGAGCGTCACCATCCCCGAGACCGTGGACGGCATCCGGGCGGCCATGAAGATGCAGCTGACCCGGGAGGAAGGCACCGCCAAGACCAACGAGTACCTGAAGATCGGCCGTTTCAAATAAGATCGGGAGAGGGTCCACATGCGATTTGGAATCAGAACGCTGGACGAGCTGGACGTGAGGGGGAAGACCGTCCTCTGCCGGGTGGACATCAACCAGCCGGTGGACCGGGCGAAGGGCACCCTTAAGAGCGTCAACCGCATCCGGGCCTGCGTGCCCACCGTGCGGGAGCTTTCCGACAAGGGCGCCAAGGTGGTGCTCATGGCCCACCAGGGCAGCGACATCGAGTATAAAAACTTCTACTGCACCCGTCCCCATGCCAAGGTGCTGACCGAACTGCTGGGCCGGGAGGTCAAATGGATCGAGGACGTGTGCGGTCCCACGGCCCGGGAAGCCATCAAGGCCATGAAGGACGGCGACATCATCCTGCTGGACAACGTGCGCTTCTGTTCCGAGGAGCAGACGCTGTTTGAGATGAAGCTCCAGCTCACCCA
>JAZRUD010000126.1:0-2472 GCA_045652385.1 Clostridia bacterium | reverse complement strand
CAGGAGCGAAGCTTCCGGCGCAGGCGACGACCATGTTGCCGGTGACGTAGCGCTTGGCCATGTAAGAGAGGACCTGGTCCCGGGTGAAGCCAGAGACGGTCTCTGGGGTGCCCAGGATGGCCGAAGCAAGGGCCGTCCCCGCGTAGTAAGCGGAACCGGCGGTTTCGAAGGCCTTGTCCTCAGGGGAATCCTCGCTCATCAATATCTCCTCGACGACCACCCGTTTCTCCTTCTCCATCTCCTGCTCGTCGAGGGCCGGATGCAGGGTGATGTCGGAGAGCATATCCACCGCCAGAGGCAGGTTCTCGTCCAGGACCTTGGCGTAGAAGCAGGTGCACTCCTTGGCGGTAAAGGCGTTCAGATTCCCGCCCACGGCGTCCATCTCGGCGGCGATATCCGCGGCGGACCGGCGGGCGGTGCCCTTGAAGACCATATGCTCGATGAAATGGCTGATGCCCGCGTCCGCCCCGGTTTCATAGACGGAGCCTGCGTTGACCCATACGCCGATGCTCACGGACCGCAGATTGTCCATGGGCTCCATGATGACGCGGATACCGTTGCTCAATTTAGCCTGTCGTATCAAATTCGATTCTCCTTTTTTGTCTATGGTGCCCCACCGGCCCATGGCTTATCATAGAAAACAGGGGCGTAATGCAACCATTACGCCCCCTTTCGATCAGTAAGGCTCAGTTATCCTTCTTTTCATCTTCAGGCAGCAGGCCTTTGCGATCCAGGCTGATCTTGCCCGTCTTGGGGTCGATCTCGATGACGCGGACCAGGACCTTGTCGCCCAGGTTCATGACGTCCTCCACCTTGGCCACCCGCTTTTTGTCCATGCGGGAGATGTGGAGAAGCCCGTCCTTGCCGGGGGTCAGGTTGATGAACGCGCCGAAGGTCTGGATGTTCACCACGGTGCCGAGATACACTTCGCCGACCTCGATCTCCTTCACTATGCTGTCGATGATGCGCTTGGCTTCCTGTGCCGCCGCCTCGTCGGGAGACGCGATGGACACGGTGCCGTCGTCCTCGATGTCGATCTTGACGCCGGTCTGGGCGATGATGCCGTTGATGGTCTTGCCGCCGGAGCCGATGACGTCACGGATCTTGTCGGGGTTGATCTTGAAGCTGATGATCCGAGGCGCATAGGGAGAGAGCTCTGCGCGGGGCTCGCTCAGGCACTCGCACATCTTGTCCAGGATGAACAGCCGACCGCGGCGGGCCTGGGCGAGAGCCCGGGTGAGGATCTCCTCGTCGATGCCCTTGATCTTGATATCCATCTGAATGGCGGTGATGCCCTCCCGGGTGCCGGCCACCTTGAAGTCCATATCGCCCAGGAAGTCCTCGAGGCCCTGGATGTCGGTGAGCACGGCGATGTTGCCGGTGTCCACGTCCTTGATGAGACCCATGGCCACGCCGGCGACCATCTTCTTGATGGGCACGCCCGCGTCCATGAGGGCCAGGGTGCTGGCGCAAATAGAGGCCTGGGAGGTGGAGCCGTTGCTGGAGATGACCTCGGAAACGAGGCGCATGCAGTAAGGGAACTCCTCCTCGGAGGGCAGCACGGGCAGCAGGGCCCGCTCCGCCAGGGCGCCGTGACCGATCTCGCGGCGGCCGGGGCTGCGCACGGGACGGGTCTCGCCGGTGCTGTAGGGAGGCATATTGTACTGGTGCATATACCGCTTGGAGTCCTCGAGGCCGATGCCGTCCAGGATCTGGGCTTCGGCGATGGTGCCCAAGGTGGCGATGGTCATGACCTGGGTCTGGCCCCGGGTGAACACGGCGCTGCCGTGGGTCCTCTCCAGAATGCCCGCTTCACACCAGATGGGCCGGATCTCCTCCTGGCCGCGGCCGTCGGGACGGATCTTCTTGTTGATGATCTTGTCCCGCATGACTTCCTTGGTCATGTTGTACAGGATGGCGTCGATGTCCTTGCCCTCTTCGGGATGGGCTTCGTCGAAAGCGGCGTGGACTTCTTCCTTCACCTGTTCGGTGCGGACCTCGCGCTCGTGGCGATCAAAGGTGTCCATCTGCCAGACGACCTTGTCCATGGCGAACTCCCGAACCGCCTTATCGAGCTCCTCGGCGGGCTTATGGATGTTGACTTCCATCTTGGGCTTGCCGATCTCGTCCTGGATGCTCTGGATGAAGGCGCAGATCTTCTTGATCTCTTCGTGGGCGAACAGGATGGCGCCCAGCATCTCTTCCTCGGTGAGTTCCTGCGCTCCGGCTTCCACCATCATGACAGCGTCCTTGGTGCCGGCCACGGTCAGATTCAGGCGGCTGTTCTCCCGATCTTCCACACCGGGATTCAGGACGTACTTGCCGTCCACATAGCCCACGGCCACGGAGCCGGTGGGGCCCATGAAGGGGGCTTCGGTGATGGAGTGGGCGATGGGGGAGCCCAGCATGGCCAGGATGTCAGGCTGCACGTCCTGGTCCACGGAGAGACACGTGGCGATGACCTGCACGTCG
>JAZRUD010000125.1:0-5904 GCA_045652385.1 Clostridia bacterium | reverse complement strand
TGCAAGACCATCGAGGACCTGTGTGCGTTTTTGAAGATCGAAGCGAAGCAGACCTGCAAGGCGGTCATGTACCAGCGCAACATGGACGACAGCTTCGTGGTGGTGTTCCTCCGCGGCGACCTGGACGTCAACGAGACCAAGCTGCGCAACTACCTGAAAGCCGAGGTGCATCCGGCGGTCATCACGGAGGAATCCGGCATCCACGCCGGCTTCACCGGCCCCATCGGCCTGCCCGAGGGCGTGACCGTGGTGTACGACAACTCTTTGCAGGGCATAGAGTGGTTCGCCACCGGCGCCTGCGAGGACGACATGCATTACGTGGGCTTCAATATCGCCCGAGACGTCGGCGCGGTCGATTACGTGGACGTGGCCAAGGCCATCGACGGCGGCATCTGCCCGCAGTGCGGCAAGCCCCACATCTACACCAGCCGCGGCATCGAGGTGGGCAACATCTTCCAGCTGGGCCGCCGGTACACCGAAGCCATGGGCATGACCTATGACGACGAGAACGGAAACCGGGTCAATCCCATCATGGGTTGCTACGGCATCGGCGTGGGCCGGCTCATGGCCTCCGTCTGTGAGGAAAAGCACGACCAGTACGGCCCCATCTGGCCCATCACCATCGCCCCCTGGGAGGTGGAGATCTGCGCTCTGCGCTCTGACAACGCCGAGGTAAAGGCCGAAGCCGCCCGGCTCTACGACGAACTCACCAAGGCCGGCGCCGAGGTGCTGCTGGACGATCGGACCGTGTCCGCCGGGTTCATGTTCTCCGACGCAGACCTCTTCGGCTGCCCGGTGCGGGTCATCGTCAGTCCCAAGACCTTGGGCCGCGGCGTCATCGAGCTCGCTACCCGGGACAAGTCCGTCAAGGAGGACGTGGCCCTTGCCGACGCCCCCGCCCGGATCATGGAGCTCATCGGGCAGCTCAAGGACGAGATCTGGGCCAAGGTCCCTGCATCCATCTGACCTTTCAAAGGACGATCCTGCTTCCCCCCTTGCGCAAAGGGGGCTTTTGATTTGCCCATGCTGCGCAATCAACGGAACAATGAGGATCGTGTTTTCCAATTATTCACTATTTTCGGCGGGGAAAGCCGCCGCGGCGATTTGCTTTTCCGGCGGGTTGCGTGTATACTACAGATACGTATTGTAAAAGCAAGGAGTTCTCTGTTCCCGTGAAAGACCGCAGCCAGATCTGGAGCATCCCCAATCTCATCAGCCTGTTTCGGCTGCTGCTGATCCCTTTTATCGTGACGCTGTACTGGAAGGGACGCACAATCGCCGCCCTGATCGTTTTCGGGGTTTCCGCAGTCTCCGACATCCTGGACGGGCAGATCGCCCGCCGGTTCGATATGGTGACGGACTTGGGCAAGGTGCTGGACCCCCTGGCCGACAAGCTGACCCAGGGGGCGGCCCTGGTGTGCGTGGCCCGGAACCATCCCCAGGTGTTCATCCTGTTCGGGTTCATGGCCGTCAAGGAGCTGACCCAGGCATATATCGGCGCTCGCTCCATCCAACGGGCAGGTCATGCGTTCAGCGCCAAATGGTATGGGAAGCTGTGCACCGTGATCACCACCGCCTCGTTGATGGCCATGTTCGCCTTCCCCCAGATACCGGAGCCCTGGATCAACCGCATGCTCCTTTTGTGCGGGGTGATGATGCTGGTGTCCCTGGTCCTCTACGTCAACTATTTTCTGAAATCCAGAGCCACCGCAGAAAAGGGAACCGCTTCATGACCGGCGTGCGGCTGGCGGCCTTCGATCTGGACGGGACGCTCCTCGAGCACGGGGCGCTGACCCGCCGCGCCGTCCGGATGCTGCAAACCCTGCGGCAAAACAGGGTCAAGGTGGTCATCGCCACGGGGCGGCACCGGGGCACCGTACCCCCGCGGCTCCACGACCCCAGGCTGGTGGACTATCTTATCTGCAGCTGCGGGGCGGTGATCTGTGAGCCGGGCGGCGAAGCCCTTTGGGAACGCACCCTGTCGGCAGAGGATCTACAAGCCCTTATGGCGCTGGGGCAGCCCTTTCGGTGCACCTATGCCGTGAGTTTGGGTCGCACCACCTTCCTGTCCCGGCAGGAGCCCCTGCGGCGGCGAAAGACCGACGGGGGCAGCGACACCAAGAAGTATTTCTGGCGGTACTGGATGTATCCTCTCCACAGCCGTCGGCTCGATCTTAGCTGGGCCCGGATCGCGGACCGGCCCCATTTCGCCGCGGAAAAGGTGCTTTGCGCGACGGAGCGGCCGGAGGACGATCTGTTGTTCCGAACCGCGGCGGAGGCGGACGAGCGCTTCACCGCCACGGGTTCCAGCGGGGCCGCAGAGATCACCGCCCGGGGCGTGAGCAAGGGCAGCGCTCTGCGGCTGTTGGCTCAGCGGCTGAACGTGCCTCGGGAGGCCATCATCGCCTTCGGCAACGACGACAACGATCTGTCCCTCAAGGCCGCTGCAGGCCGGTTCGTGGTGCCCCGAGAATCCTCCTCCGCTGCCCTTCAAGCGGCGGACCAGGTGGTGGACAGCATCCCGGCGGCGGCTATGAAACTGTGTATTGCTTCCGATGGAAAAGAGGCGAAACGGCCATGGTGAAACGTCGTATACCCATCGCCATAGGGATGGTGGCGCTGACCCTCCTGTTCTGCCTGTGGGGGCCTGTGCCCCGGCTCGTCTTCCTGCTTCTCTGCGGCCTCGCTGCCACCGGGGAGACCTGGTCCATCCTGTCGAAACAGGGCGGCCGGGCCTGCGGGGCGATCCTGCTCCTGTTCGTGCTCGCCTGCGGGATTTTGAGCTTCTTCCGTGTGCAGCTGTTCTGGTACGCCGCGGCCTTCTTCACCGCCGTCCAGCTCATCCTGGCCGTCGCCGCCCTCACCTATCGGGCGGGCAGGGGGCAAGACGCCCTCACAGCCCTGATCGTGCTGGCGTATCCGGGGAGCCTGTTCGGGGTGCTGCTGCTGCTGAGCCAGCTGGATCGGTGGCTGGGGCCCTTCGCCGTGGGCCAACTCACCGCCTGGATCTGTGATTCCGCCGCCCTCATCGTGGGCAAAAAGTGGGGCAAACAGCATCTGCCCACCCCCGTGAGCCCTCACAAGACCTGGGAGGGGTGTCTCGCCGGGGCAGCGGCCGCCCTGCCCACCGGGCTGTTGTGCTGGGCCCTGTTTCACAGCAGCTGTCCCCTGTCCCTCTGGGCCTGGATGCTGGTCTGCCTCATCTCGTCCAGCTGGGGACAGATCGGGGATCTGGCCGCGTCCCTCGTCAAGCGGGCTGCCGGCGTCAAGGATTTTTCGAACCTGCTGGGGCCTCACGGCGGCGTCATGGACAAGTTCGACAGCATGGTGTTCTCCATTCCTTTGGCCTATCTTTGTTTGAGAATCGCGGGGGTCATGTGACATGAAAAAGAAGGTTATCCTGGAAAAAGACAGCAAAAAGCTGCTGTTCATCGTGAATCCGGTGGCCGGGCGCAAGGTCTACAAGCGGTATTTCCCGGAGATGATCCAGCAGTTTATGGAGGCCGGATATCTGGTGACCACCTACCTGACCCAAAGCCCCAACGACGCGGAGCGCTACACCGCCCTCTGCGGCGCCGACTACGATCGGCTGGTGTGCCTGGGCGGCGACGGCACCTTTGCACAGGTGGTCTCCGGCGTCAAGAAATGCGGAAAAGACATGCCCATCGGCTATATCCCCGCCGGATCCTCCAACGACTTCGGCACCCTTCACGGGCTGTCCTCCGATCTGGTCGCCGCCGCCCATGATGCGGTGACAGGCCAGGTGAAGCTGGTGGACTGCGGCACCTTCAACGGCAGGCTTTTCATCTACGTAGCCGCCTTCGGCGCCTTCATCGCCACCTCCTACGTCACGAGCCAGGACCTGAAGAACGCCCTGGGCCGACCTGCCTACTTCCTGGACGTGATGCGGGAGCTTCCCCGTATCAAGGCGGAGCACATGCGGATCACCGCCAACGGCCAGACCTACGAGGGGAACTACATCTTCGGCGCCGTGACCAACAACACCTCCGTGTCCGGGGTGGTGAGCCTGCCCGAGGGGGCCGTTGTCACCGACGACGGGAAGTTCGAGGTGGTGCTCATCGAGAACCTGACCACCCTGCCGGAGCTTTCCGACACGGTCTACTCCGTCCTCTCCGGGGACTTCATCTCCCAGCAGATCACTTTCTTCCACGCCAGCGAGATCACCATCGAATCGGACAACCCCATCGACTGGACGCTGGACGGGGAGTATCAAAAGGGCGACCTCCTGGTCAGAATCCAGAACCACAAGCAGGCTCTGCAGGTCTACGCCCCCGAAGCGGGCGTGCCCGAGGAACCTCTGCCCTGAACGCTTATCCTGTAGGAGGCATATCCCATGCAGACCGATAAAAAGAAGGAACTGATCCGTTCCCTGAAGTTTTTGCTGTTCTCCATCTCGGCGGGGGTCATCCAGATCCTCAGCTTCACGCTGCTCAATGAGCTCCTTCACCTGCCCTACTGGGTGTCCTACCTGATCGCCCTGGTCCTGTCGGTGATCTGGAACTTCACCCTGAACCGCCGCTTCACCTTCCGGGCCGCCAACAATGTGCCCATCGCCATGCTGAAGGTGGCGGCCTACTACGCCGTGTTCACTCCGCTGTCCACGCTCCTTGAAAAGTACCTCACGGACACCGTGGGCTGGAACGAGTATCTGGTGACCCTCATCAATATGGTGCTGAACTTCGTCACCGAGTTCCTTTTCGACACCTTCGTGGTCTTCCGGGGCGCTATCGACACCAACGACCTGGCCAAAAAGGAAGCGGAGGGGGCGAAGCGAGAAACCGATCTTTCAATATCCTAAGGGGAATGACGATGGATAGAGCCGCCGCAAAAGCCTTGTTTGAAAAGTATGTCCGAAAACTGCGGATCACTCCGCCCTGGGATGTCAGGCTGGAATTCGTGGAGGATCCGGCATGGAAAAAAACCGGGGATTTCAAGATCGATTGCGACGATCGGAAGGCGATCCTGCTGCTGAACGTTGTCGACCCCAGGCAGGAGAATCTCGAAGAGGTCATCGTCCACGAGCTGATGCATCTCAAGATGTACCCACTGGATCAGGTGACCGAATCTCTGATCGTCAACTGTTTCAAGGAAGAGACCGCGGCCAGCGATTTCGCCTATCAGCAGTTCTTTACGACCTTGGAACAAACGGTGGAGGAGCTGACCAAGTGCTTTTTGTTGGAATTCGGTGATAACAAGGACTTGTCCTTCGGACGTTGCAGCCGACAGAAATCCTTCAACGAGCTGTATGAGGGACTGAAAAACATCGAATAAAGCAAAAAGCGGCTCGCGCCGCTTTTTTTTCGTCCTTTATATCTTCTGCAGCACCTCTTCCACCAGCTCCTCCACCGGCCGGGCGCCGTCCAGGGTGAGGTGCGGACAGCTGAGTTTCTGCTGCCAGAGGTCGTGCATGGCGCGGCTGCGCATGGAGGCGGGCCCATCGTCGTAGGCGGCAGCCCAATCGTAGAACGCCCGATGCTGCTCGTACATGTCTCCGCCGGGCAGGATGCGCTCGCCGAAGCGCTCATACTCCCGCCGTTTGATTCGCACCAAGCGTACCTCTGTGGGCGTTACCAGCCGCACCGCCAGGGTGAAGCGGGGGATCAACGGGTCGCCCCAGCCCACCAGGGAACCGGAGAGCACCGCGTTCCCGCTCCTCTCCATATCCCGCTGCAGCAGAGGCAGCCGCTCCGCATGGGTTCGCAGGGAAGTGAACGGCGGGTCCGTGGCCGCCCAAATGTAATCGTCGGAATCCAGAAAGGCATAGCCCGTTTTCTCGGCTACCGCCTGTCCCAGGGTGCTGGTGCCGGAGCCCGAGGCCCCGAAGATGTGGATCACGTGCTTCATTCTTCCGGTAAGTGGAGCCCTTTGAGCGCGTCGCCCAGG
>JAZRUD010000124.1:0-1508 GCA_045652385.1 Clostridia bacterium | reverse complement strand
GTCCTGATTCCCGAAAGGGTCTCCACCGTCAGTTGCTCCTTGCTGACAAGGCCCTTGTCGTAGAGGAACTTGCCCACGCAGCGGATACCGTTGCCGCACATCTTCGCCTCGCTGCCGTCGGCGTTGAAGATGCGCATGGCGCAGTCGGCGACGCGGGAGGGCGAAACGAAGATCACGCCGTCGGCCCCCACGCCGAAATGACGGTCGCACAGGGCCGCGCTCAACGACGCAGCATCCTCCGGGACCGGGCCCGGGACCAGCAGGAAGTCGTTGCCCAGACCCTGCATCTTGGTGAACCGCATATCCTGGCCCTCCCCCGTCTGTCGTCGTCAATACACGATCATATACCGCTGGGTCTCCCAGTCGGTGACCCGGGTGCGATACTCGTCCCATTCGGCCCGCTTGCCGGAGACGTAGCTTCTAAAGACGTGCTCGCCCAGAGCATCGGTGATAAGCTTGTCCTGCTCCAGAAGCCCCACCGCTTCCAGCAGGTTCCCGGGCAGGCTGGCGATGCCGTGGGCCTCCCGCTCCTTGTCGGTCATGGTATAGATGTTCTCCGTGATCTCAGCGGGCGGCGTCAGGCCCCGCTCGATCCCGTCCAGGCCCGCCGTCAGGCACACGGCCAAAGCGAGATAAGGGTTGCAGGCCGGATCGGGACACCGAAGCTCCACCCGGGTGCTGTTGCCGCGGGCGGCGGGGATGCGAATGAGGGCGGACCGGTTGGAGGCGCGCCAGGCAAGATAGCAGGGGGCCTCATAGCCGGGGACCAGGCGCTTATAGGAGTTCACCAGGGGATTGGTGATGGCGGCGAAATGGCGCACGTGCTCCAGGATGCCCGCGATGAAGCTGTAGGCCTCCTTGGAAAGGCCCCGTTCTCCGGCGGGATCGAAGAAGATGTTTTTGCCGTCCTTGCTGAGGGACATGTTCACGTGCATGCCGCTGCCGTTGATGCCGAAGACGGGCTTGGGCATGAAGGTGGCGTGGAGGCCGCGGCTCTGGGCGATGGTCTTCACCGCCATGCGGAAGGTGCTGATGTTGTCCGCGGCGGTAAGGGCGTCGGCGTACTTGAAGTCGATCTCGTGCTGGCCCTCGGCCACCTCGTGGTGGCTCGCTTCGATCTCGAAGCCCATCTCCTCCAGCATGAGGCAGATCTCCCGCCGCACGTCTCCGCCGTGGTCGATGGGGGCCATGTCGAAGTAGCTGGCGGCGTCCGCTGTCCGGGTGGTGGGCAGGCCCTTCTCGTCGGTCTCAAAGAGGAAGAACTCCATCTCCGGCCCTACGTTGAAGGTGTAGCCCATCTTCTCCGCCTTCTCCAGCGCCCGGCGCAATACGTACCTGGGGTCGCCCACGAAGGGGGTGCCGTCGGGGTTGTAGACGTTGCAGATGAGGCGGGCGGTCTACCGGGTGGCGGGCATCCAGGGCAGCACCACGAAGGTGGAGAGGTCGGGATGCAGGTTCTGGTCGCTCTCATGGATGCGGGTGAAGCCCTCGATGGAGCTGCCGTCGAT
>JAZRUD010000123.1:0-5100 GCA_045652385.1 Clostridia bacterium | reverse complement strand
ATACTGATCCAACACCTCACGGGTCATGACGGTGCTGTCGTAATAACAGAGCTGCAGGGCGTTCTTCACGTCCTTCTTCGTGTACCCCTCCCGCACGAAGGGACCGATGAAAGGCGCCGCCATCCGCCGGATCTTCCGGGGCATCTGCTTCGTGATCCCGCCGGGACACAGGACCGTCACCTTGTCGAACGTCTCCGGAAACCGGGTCATGGCCCTGAGGAGGTACATGCCGCCCAGGGACGCGCCCACGGCGTGGACGTGATCCAGCTTCAACGCCTTGATGAACTCCACCAGCGTGTCCGCCATCTCGTCCATGGAATAGTTCATGGACACGGGCCTTCCGGAAAAGCCGAACCCGACGAGATCGAGGGCGATCACGTTGTATTTTTCCGCCAGCAGCGGGATAAGATCCCGCCAGGTATAGAGGCTCTGCCCCAGGGAGTGGACCAGCAGCAGCGGTTCGCCCTCGCCCAGGGTAATATAATGGATGGGACACTTCTCCGCCTTGCCGCCGGGAAACCCGGGCAGCTGGATGGTGAGCTTCTCCCCGATCAAATCTGAATTCACGATGGGACGGTACCAATAGGGCATAGCAACGCATTCTCCTTTATCGTACTATACCGCAAATGCACCCTGCCCGCAAGGGCGGAAATTGTAAAGGTATTTTTACAGAAATACGGCGGTCTATCCGACCGTTTATAACTATATATTGTGTCTGGAAACATACCTTTTTCTATATGTTGTCCGGCTCATTTTTTCCCTTTTTTCCTCCAAAAAATCCTTTGCTTTTTGGGTTTTTCTCTGCTATTATAGTTAAGCTTCACTATACTTAGGGAGAATATGGAATGGAACAGATTAAAGGTATTTGGGCCCTGGCCCGTGAAAATATGCGGCGGGAGATGTCCGCCCTCAGCTTCAATCGGTGGATCGACGTTTTGGAACCCGTCACCATCCAAAACGGTATCCTGATCATCCAGTGTCCGGACGCCGCCACCAAGTCCACCATCACCGAATATTACAAGGACACCCTGCGCATGGGCGTCAAACAGGCCAATACCCAGATCATCGACGTGATGCTGATTCTGCCCGATCAGCGCAGGGACTTCGATCAAAGCGAAGACACCACCACGCCCAGCATCTTTTCCCTGAACCCCCGGTATACCTTCGATACCTTCGTGGTGGGCAGTTCCAACCGATATGCCCATGCCGCCGCCCAGGCGGTGGCCAAGGCCCCCGGCCGGGTGTATAACCCCCTGTTCCTTTACGGGGGCGTGGGTCTCGGCAAGACCCATCTCATGCACGCCATCGGCCATGCGGTGAAGGAAAACTATCCCACCGCCCGGGTCCTGTACGTAACCAGCGAAACCTTTGCCAACGAGCTCGTGGAAGCCATCCGCATGGGCAAAAACGCGGAGTTTCGGAACCGGTTCCGCAACGTGGACGTGCTCATGATCGACGACGTTCAGTTCATCGCCAACCGGCAATCCGCCCAGGAGGAGTTTTTCAACACCTTCAACACCCTGCACAACGCGGGTAAAGCCATCGTCATCAGCTCCGATCGCCCGCCCAAGGAGATCGCCAATCTGGAGGAGCGCATCCGTTCCCGGCTGGAGGGCGGCCTCATCACCGACGTGCAGGAGCCGGATATCGAGACCCGTATCGCCATTCTGCGCAATAAGGCCCAGCAGGAGGGCAAGACGGTGGACGATTCCATCATCCAGTTCATCGCCGAGCACGTACCAAACAATATACGCCAGCTGGAGGGCAGCCTCACCAAGGTCTTCTTCTATTCCAATCTGAAGGAAGAGCCCATCACCATGGCCCTGGCCCGGGAAGCTCTCAAGGACCTGCTGCCCGAGGATAAGAAGGTGGACGTTACCCCCACCCGGATCAAGGAGATCGTGGCGGACTTCTATCATATCACCCTGCAAAGCCTCATGTCCCAGCGGCGGGACAAGGAGGTGGTGGTGCCCCGGCAGATCGCCATGTATCTGTGCCACGACATGCTCTCCCTCCCCTATAAGCGCATCGCCCTCCTGTTCGATCGGACGGATCATACCACCGCCATCTCCGCCTGCGATCGGATCGAGAAGCTCATGAGCGAGGATCAGGAGTTTAAAAGGAGCCTGGAGGATATCCGCAAGAAGATCACGGAGGGGTAGGTTAATCTCATTTCTCCGGCTGTGGATAAGTGGATACCCTGTGGACAGGATCGGTGGAAATCAGGGACGGCGGGGACAAGGGGAATGACTCCCTCCCTTTTCCACAGGAAGCCCACAGCCCCTTCCACACTCTTTTGGCCCGCAAAGCCTTGTTTTTTTCCCCTTATCCCCACCGGACACAGGCCCTACTAAGACTACAACTATAAAATAATAAATTAACTCTCCCTTCCCGCAAATTTCAACATCTTGTAAAATCGAAGAGGAAAGGGTTGAGAAAACGCTTTATCCGTGCTATTCTTGCCTAAAAGTGAGGTCAAAAAAATGAGATTTTGTGTAGATTCCAATATTTTGAAAAACGGCGTCCTGTCCGTCGTCAAAGCCCTTCCCATCCGTTCCTCCATGCCCGTGCTGGACGGCATCCAGCTGCTGGCGGACGAAAATGGAGTGCTGCTGCGCTGCTCCGATCTGACGCTCCAAAAGGAGAGCCGCCTGCCCGCCGCTGTGGAGGAGGAGGGCGAATGCGTCATCAAGGGACGCATCTTCTCCGACATCGTCCGCAAGCTCCCCGATGGGAACGCCTTCTTCTCTGTGGACGGCCAGACGCTGACTATTCGCTGCGGCCGGAGCGTGAACCAGCTCCAGTGCATGGAGTACGACGAGTTTCCCCAGATGACCTTCGACGGGGACGATACCTTCACCATCACCTTCGATCGGGAGAAGGGCGAGAAGACCATCGAGCATACGGTCTTCGCCGTGGCGCTGGACGATACCCGCCCGGCGCTGGTGGGAGTGCTCATGGAGACCGAGGGAAAGACCCTGTCCATGGTGGCCACCGACTCCTATCAATTCGCCAAAAACGCCATGGCCATCGAGGAGGATGCCCCGTCTAAGCGGGTGGTCGTCCCGGGCAAGACCGTCAGCGAGATCGGACGCATGCTGGAGGAAGAGGAGGGAAAGGCTGAACTGACCTTCTCCCGGACCCACATGAAGGCGGATATGGGCGCGACGATCCTCATCTCCCGTCTCATCGACAGCGATTACATCGACTATAAGCGGATTTTGCCCAAAACCTGCAAGACCCGGGTCCTGGTGGACAAGGAAGTGCTCATGGAGAGCGTGGATAGGGCGCAGCTGGTCTCCCGGGGGGGAAACAACAGCGTTCTCTTCAAGATCGGCCAGGAGAACATGACCGTGAAGGCCGAGAGCGTGGTGGGCAAGATCGAGGACGAGATCAGCGCTCAGGTCATGGGCGACGGCCTCAACATAGCTTTCAACCCCAAATACGTGATGAACGTGCTGAAGAACGTGGAGAGCGAGAGGGTGTATCTCGAGTGCAACAGCCCCATCAATCCCTGCGTGATCCGGCCGGTGGACGACGAAAACAGCTTCTATCTGATCGTGCCCATGCGGATATTTTAAATCATGAAGAAAGCTCTTCGCATCAGCTTCATAGTGCTTCTTGCGGTATTGATCCTGTCGGCCAATACCGTATTTTCTGTGGCCGAACCGGAGGATGTTTCGGTGAATATGGCCGAGGTACTGACCGTTTTGGACGAGAAGCATGCTGATTACGCCAACCGTCTGACGGATGGGGTATACAACAGCTATATCTCGTACAACGCGGGAGAATCCGTGGGCGTCCACGGCGGCACCGAGATGGGATGGGCTTTCATCGGCTGGCAGAAGAAGCCTGCCTCCGTCAAAATCACCTGGCTGGATCAGGATAAAAAGGCCGTTTCAAGTCAGGATCATGCTCCCACCCAGCTGGACGAGTATATTCCAGCGCCCCAGGAGGGGGTCTTCGGCTTCACCCTGACCTTCAAGCAGGAAAGCGCGGTGTGCGAGCTGTCCGCCTATACCCCGGGTCAGCTGCCGGAGGAGCTGCCTCAGTTTGAAGCGCCCATACAGAAACCTGCCGTGATGGTGATCGCAGGCTATCCCGGCGACGAGATTCCCTGCTTCGGCGGGCTCCTGCCTGCCCTGATCAACAGGGGCGTGCCCGTGCAGCTGGTGTATATGAACGCCTACAACCGAGGCCGCCAGGAGGAGTGCCTCAGGACTCTGTGGGCCATGGGCATGAGGAACGCGCCCATCTTTCTGAATACGGCAGGAAAGCGGTCGCTGGACGGAGCCATCCTCAAAAGCACCTGGGAGAACTTCGGCGGCGCGTCCAAGGAGCTGCTGTCCATACTGCAGACCTATACGCCCTCCGTCATCGTGAGCCATGGCAAAACCCGGCCGTTTCCGCTGATGGCGGAAAGCGAGGCCACGTACACCGTGGTCACCGGCGTCTTCGACAAGGTCAAGCGCAGCGCCTGGCTGAAGAAGGTTTACGTGGCGGCGGACGCCGGTGCGAAGGACGCCGTCACTTTCGACTTTTCCGCGGAATATGGGCGGGCGGCAGAGTTGTATAAGGAAGGGTATGCCTCTATGGCCACCTTCCACTACGTTCCCCGCACACAGGACGCCTTCGTCCTCTACCACACCAGCGTGGGCAAGGACAGCGGCGCGGATATGCTGGAGAATATCTCCTATACCGCCCTGACCACGCCGACCCCCGCGCCGACGGCCACCCCGGAGCCCACCGAGGCGCCCACGCCGGAACCCACCGAAACACCGACGCCGGAGCCCACGGTCGCGCCGACAGAAGCGCCGACCATAGCTCCGACGAAGGCCCCCGCTGCGGTGGCGGCGCCCATAAGCACGCCCGTCCCCACGCCCATGCCCCGGCTGGCGGACACGGGCACGGTGCTGCTGCCCATCCTGCTTTCCCTGCTGCTGGCGGCCATCCTGTTCGGGGCCATGATCGCCCTTAAAAAGGTGCTGACCAGCAAGATTCCCGTGGTCGTGGGCATTTTAGTGCCCGTTTTCGCCGGACTGGTGATCTGCGTGGGCATGTACCGGGCCGCTTCCGTGAATCAGCGGCAGGCCGCGGCGG
>JAZRUD010000122.1:0-2473 GCA_045652385.1 Clostridia bacterium | reverse complement strand
GCTATACCGACATCCCGGACCACGCCACAGAGTCCGTGCGGGCGGTGAACGGTCCCATCCTAAGGAGGCTGGGCCTGTGAAAAAGAGCTTTTTCAAGCGTGTGGGCAGCTATTTCGGGTGCCTCAAGGGCAATTCCCGGGTGTGCATCGCCTTCCACCCCCTGTGGGGCGTGCCTTACACCTTCTATACCTATTACATCAGCCTGTATCTCAAGGAGATCGGTCTCACGGACACGGCTCTCGGCCGCCTGATGGTGGCGGGTACCGTGGCCTCCTTCCTCTTCAGCTTCGTCTCCGCGCCGCTGGTGGACCGGATGGGCCGCAAGCGGGCCACCTTCGTGTTCGATCTCCTCTCGTCGGCCCTGCCGCCCCTCGTCTACCTGTTCTCCAAAAACTTCTTCTTCGCGCTGCTCGCTGTGATCCTGTTCAACTCCAACAAGATCATGAGCATCGCCTACTATCTCGTGATGATCGAGGACAGCGACGAGGAGAGCCGGATCGTGGCCTTCAACCTCTTCAACATCATCACTGTGGCAGCGGGCCTGCTCATCCCCATCGCGGGCATCTTCGTGGACAAATACGGCGTGGTGGCTACGGAGCGGGTGTTTCTCATCGTGTCATTCCTCATGATGACCGCCATGATTCTGTTCCGGAACATGCTCCTCAAGGAGACCGCCATCGGGGAAAAGCTGCGGGCCGCCTCGTTAGGCAAGGGCCTGGGCGCCTTCTTCAAGGAGGCCTATAAGCCTTACGGGGACGCCATGGCCTTCCTGCGGCGGAACCGGGCGGCGCTGCTGTTCGTGCTCATCAACATCCTCTTCTACGTGTACATGAACCTGGGGTCCAACTACAGCCTGTACTTCGTGCCCTACTTCACGGACCGGTTGGGCATGGACGCCATGCAGTCGTCCGTTCTCGGCAGCGTCTACTACGGGGGCATGCTCTTCGCCATGATCCTCATCAACCCCCTCTTCGGCCGCAAAGGGCTGATCTTCGGGGTGCGCATGAGCGCCCTCGTCACCCTCCTGGGGCTCGTGGCCCTGGTGGTGATCCCCGCAGGGGCCTACGCCCTGGCCATCGCCGCCACCCTCGTCATGGCCCTTGGGTACGGCATGCTCAAGAGCGAGGTGGACGGAGGCCTCGCCGTGTACACGGGCAGCGAGTATCAAAGCGGGGTCTACGCCCTGGCGAACCTGTTCTCCTCCGGGCTGGGGATCGTGGTCACGGCCCTCTGCGCCGTCCTCTACCCCCACTCCCCACGGTGGCTGTACATCCTCTGCAGCGCACTGGTATTCTTGATCCTGTTGGGTGCCTGTTTGGTGAAGGAGCCGAACCAGGCGGAAAGGAAGTAACCTATGCCCTATCAACCCTTTTCCTTCGTGTTCCCCACCCGGATCGTCTTCGGGCCCGGGGAAAGCGGCCGCTGCGCCGAGCTGGCGGCGGAGCTGAGGCCCCGGAAAGTCTTCGTCTGCACCTACGCGGACGTGCGCCTGCCGGTGCTGGACCAGCTTTTGACCGGCTTAGCTGAGCGGGACATCCCCTGTTATCTTCACGCCGCCTGCACGGCCAACCCCCGGGCGGAGCAGATCGACGACGCGGCGGCTATCTTTCGCAAGGAGGGCTGCGATCTCGTGGTGGGCGTGGGCGGCGGATCCGTCATCGACACCTGCAAAGGCGTGGCGCTGCTTGCTAAAAATCCCTGCCCTGAGGGCGTCTGGGCCTACGTCAGCGGGGAGAAGACGGCGGAGAACGGGGCGTACCCCATCGGCCTGGTGGTGACCATCGCCTCCACCGGCTCCGAGAGCAACGAGAGCTTCGTGGTGACGGATAGATTGGGGGAGAAGAAGATGATCTGCAACCACCCCAGCGTACGGCCCACCTTCTCCATCTGCGACCCCACGCTTACTCTGACGCTCCCCAAGCGGCAGACGGCTCTCGGCGCGGCGGATATCTTTTCCCACGTGCTCGAACAGTACCTTCACCGGGACCCCAGCGTAGACGTGAGCGACAACATGTCGTTGGGCGTCCTGGAGGCGGTGTATAAATGGGGTCCCGTCGCCTGCGAGACGCCGGGGGACCTCGACGCCCGGAGCAACCTGATGTGGGCCAGCATTTTGGCCATGTCCCGGGTCCTGGGCGTGGGCCACGAGGAGAACTGGCTGTGCCACATGCTGGAGCACGCGGTGTCGGCCAAGTACAACATCGCCCACGGCGCGGGCATGACCGCCATTCTGCCCGCCTATCTCAGGTTCATCGCGCCCCAGGACGACGCGGGCAAGCTGGACGCCCTCAAAAAGCTGTTCGGCAGCGAGGACGCAGCGGCGGGGCTGGAAGCATTCTTTAAGCGTATGGGCCTGCCCGTGAACCTGACGGAAGCGTTGGGCTTCACGCCCGACGAAGAGACCGTTCGGGAGCTGGCCCAGAACGCCATGCCCTGGGGGGATATGGCGGCGGGGGGCTACGCGGCCTTCACG
>JAZRUD010000121.1:0-3870 GCA_045652385.1 Clostridia bacterium | reverse complement strand
CAGGCATGAGCGTCCTGGTATTCTCGGACGCCCAGACGGCGGCTGCCGCGGCGGCTACGCTTTTAGCCGGTCAGCTGATCGAGAAGCCGTCCCTGGTCCTGGGCGTGGACAGTGCGCCCGCACTGGCTTCAGCTTTCCATTCCCTCAGCGCCATGACGGCCAACGGTCTTTTGAGCTGGGGAAAGGCGACTGTCTTCCAGCTTTCCGAACGGGTCCGTGAGGAGGGCAAGGAATCCCTGCGCGCCTACATGGAAGAGGCGCTGTTCAGGGAGTTGTCTTTGTCGGATGGACAGGTACTGGCTCCGGCCGACGCTTCCGATAACTGGGCGGACAGCTGTCACGGCTTCGAGGACGCCATTTTGCAGGCAGGCGGTTTGGACGTAGTCCTGCTGACCGTAGGGCCGGACGGCTCGCTCCTGTTCAACGCTCCGGATGGGGAGATCGCGCCCACCACACACGTGGAGCTGTATCGCGGGGACAAGATCGTGACGGCGGGGCTTTCCACGCTGATGTCCGCAAAAAAGCTCATCGTGCTCATGACCGGCCAGGAGATGGCCGAGACGGCACGGAACGCCATTCGGGGGGCGGTGAACTCCAACCTGCCCGCCAGTATGCTGCAGTTGCATGCGGCTGCCACCTTCCTCTTGGATGAGGACGCCGCATCTTTATTGGGATAAAACTTTCAGGAGGTTACTATGTCCGGACATTCCAAATGGGCAAACATCAAAAACAAGAAGGAAAAGACCGATGCCGCCCGCGGCAAGATATTCACCAAGATCGGTCGTGAGATCGTCATCGCCGTCAAGGAAGGCGGCGGTTCCGATCCCGCCAACAACAGCAAGCTGCGCGACGTGATCGCCAAGGCCAAGGCGGCCAATATGCCCAACGACAACATCAACCGTTCCATCAAGAAGGCAGCCGGCGAGGCGGGCTCCGTCAACTATGAGGAGATCACCTACGAGGGTTACGGCCCCGGCAACCTGGCCGTCTATTGTGAGATCGTCACAGATAACCGTAACCGCATTGCGGCTGAGATGCGCCACATCTTCTCCAAGGCCGGCGGCAACCTGGGCGCTACCGGATCCGTGGCCTGGATGTTCGACAAGAAGGGCCAGATTATCATCGAGCGCACCGCCCTTTTGGACGAGGACGAGGTCATGATGGAAGCCCTGGACGCCGGCGCGGAGGATTTCGTGCCCCAGGACGACGTCTTTGAGGTCTACACTGCGCCCTCCGATTTCTCCATGGTTCGCGAAGCGCTGGAAGCCAAGGGCTACACCTTCCTGAAGGCAGAGGTAGCCATGATCCCCCAGAACACCGTGGATATCAGCGACCCCGAGACGGTGGAGAAGGTGTATCGGTTCCTGGATAATCTGGAGGACAACGACGACGTGCAGGAGGTCTATCACAACGGCAACCTGCCCGACGAAGAGGAGTAAGCAGGCATAACCGGTCATCCGGCATGCGTAAGCTCACAGTATAAGGGATAAGGAAAGGAGACGCAGCATGACGATTGAGGTCAAAAACGAATACGGCAAGATCTCTGTAGCAGAGGACTTGGTTTCCGTGGTGGCCGGCTATGCCGCCGTGGAGAACTATGGGATCGTCGGCATGTGCTCGAAGCGCACGGGCGATACGTTGGCGGAGCTGCTGGGCAGGGACAGCCTGAAGAAGGGGATCAAGGTGACCACCGTGGGCGAGAATCTGGTGGATATCGATCTGTATGTCATTCTGCAGTACGGCGTTTCTCTGCCTGCCGTCGCTTCCAATTGCAAGAGCAACGTGAAGTATCGGGTAGAGGAAGTCACCGGCGTCAACGTAAACAGCGTGAACATTCATGTGGAAGGGATCCGCGTAGTATAAACAGCGCGGGAGGATACGAACTTGATTACAGATAGGATAGACGGCGCTCTGCTCAGGGACATGTTCCTGGCCGGCGCGGCGTTGCTTGAAAAGAACCGGGCATTGGTGGATTCGTTGAACGTGTTTCCCGTTCCAGACGGGGATACGGGCACCAATATGTCCATGACTATGCAGGGGGCCGTCAAGGACCTCCGAAATCTGCCCGAGACAGTCACCGTGGAAGAAGTGATGGCCAAGGTTTCCTCCGGCGCCCTCAGAAGCGCCCGAGGCAACTCCGGCGTCATCCTTTCCCAGCTGTTCCGCGGCTTCTATAAGGCCGCCAAGGGCCACGAGGAGCTGGACGCTTGCAGCTTTGCCGCCGCTATGGCGGAGGGGACCACGGCAGCCTACAAAGCCGTTATGAAGCCCAAGGAGGGGACCATCCTCACCGTTTCCCGTATGATCTCCGACGAGGTCCAAAAGGCGGTGGAGGAGGATGCCCAGCTGGGCTGTGAGGCATTGATGGTGCTGTGCATCCAAAAGGGCGAGGAAGCGCTTCGACTGACCCCCGATCTGCTGCCCGTGCTCAAGGAAGCGGGCGTGGTAGACTCCGGCGGCAAGGGGCTGCTGTTCATCTACCATGGTTTCCTCATGGCCATGAATGGGGAGATGGATTTCGAAGAAGCGCCTGTGGAGGAGAAGCCGGTCGAAAAGGAAACCTCCGAAGCGGCCAATTTCGCTGAGTTCAGCGCCGAAGACATCCAGTTCGGGTACTGCACCGAGTTCTTCATCGTCCACCTCTATGAAGGTTTCGAGGAGAAGGATCTCGATCAATTCCGCAAGCATTTAGAGCGAGTGGGCGACTCCGTGGTGGTGGCCTGCGACAGCGACACGGTGAAGATCCACGTTCACTCCAACTGCCCCGGCAAGGTGCTGCAGATGGCCATGCGTTACGGCGAGCTGGACCGTATCAAGATCGAGAATATGCGGGAGCAGAATCGCCAGCTGGCCGCGAATCGCAAGAAGAACGAAAAGGAATACGCTCTCATTTCCGTCAGCTCCGGCGCGGGCGTGGACGAGGTGTTCAAGGCCCTGTCTGCGGACCACATCATCTCCGGCGGACAGACCATGAACCCCAGCATCGACAGCATCGTGAACGCGGTCCATCAGGTCAACGCCCGAAACGTGTTCATCCTGCCCAATAACAGCAACATCATCCTGGCGGCCACCCAGGCTTCCGCCCTTTGCAGCTGCCGCGTGGTGGTGCTGCCCACGAAGACCATTCCCCAGGGCATCGCCGCGGCCATGGCCTTTAATCCGGACGAGTCCTTGGAGACCAACGTGAGCAATATGACCGAAGCCTTCCAGGAGGTCATTTCCGGCTCCGTGACCTTCGCGGTCAGGGAGACCCAGCTCAACGGCAAGGCCATCCATCAGGGAGATTTTATCGGCATGCTGGACGGCGACTTGAACACGGTCAGCCCTGATGCGGACGAAGCCGCCTTCGAGCTGGTGGAGCACATGATCGAGAAGCTGGGTGACGAGGAATGTTCTGTCGCCGTGTATTACGGCGCAGACGTGGACGAGGAGCGAGCCGACGCTCTCGTCGGACGATTGGAGGAGAAGCATCCCGAGTCCGAGTTTATGAGCCGCAACGGCGGACAGCCCCTCTATAGCTACTACTTCTCGGTGATCTAAGGATAGACTTACCAAGCCGCCCATCGGCGGCTTTTTTCAAATCATGGAACTTGCGGATATCAAAGGCATCGGGCCGAAGCGCATAGAGCTGCTCCGTCAGCTGGGGATCGAAAGCCTCAGCGATCTGTTGACGTATTATCCCAGCAGCTATCTGGACTTTTCCGCCTGCACCCCGGTGGACCAGCTGGAGGACGGGACGATGGCTTCCGTCCGCGTCACGCTGACTTCCGGCCCCTCCTGGTATTCCCGCAGGGGACTGACCACCGTCACCGTTTACGGACGGGATCCTGCTGGCAAGCGGGTGGCATTGCGGTATTTTAATCAACCCTA
>JAZRUD010000120.1:0-3183 GCA_045652385.1 Clostridia bacterium | reverse complement strand
GGCCTCCGACTTCTCGGGGGCCTTGGGCGCTTCGCTCACCTTAGGCTCCGGCGTGATCTCCGGCTCCGAAGTGATCTCCGGCTCGACGGTGGGCTGGGGCGTGGTGGTGATGGCCTTGGGGGTGACCTCCACCGGCGGCTCGGTGTCGGGGACCGCGGAGGACCCGTCGGAGAGGACCACGATGCCCGCCTTGTTGCTGGTGGCGGAGCTGTCGTTCCCGTAGAACACGCAGTAGATGGACCAGCCGTTCATGGAGGCGGGGATATGGGAGAGCTTGATGTGCTCCTTGGTGGTGCCGGAGATGGAAAGGCCGGGGAAGTAGGTCGCGGCTTCGGCGGCGTCCACCACCACACCGCCCTTGGTGAAGAACCAGTGACGGCTGTCGGCGTTGTCCGCCCGGGAGATGAACCCGCAGGAGCCGCCCTCCTGAACGGTCTCCCCGTAGGGATGCTTGGTGATCTTCACGGGCCCCTTCTCCACCAGCACCTCCACGGAGGTGGAGAACCATTTATCCTCGCCGCTCTTGGACAGGAGCTTCAGACTCAGCGTCACCTTCTGCTTGCCTGCCTTGGTGAACTTGGTGGGGGAGATCTTCATGTTCTTCTGGCTCAGCTTGGTCACCGTATGCTTCTTGCCGTCCTCTTCCCGATATTCGTGACCGGAGATGGACAGGCCCGAGGTGCTGAAGGATTCGCCGACCTTATACACGGTCTTCTTGGGCTGGGCCGCCACGAAGATGTCCGTGTAGTACGCGGAGGGAGAATCGCTGGCCTCTTTGACCGTCACGGTGATGGAGGTGGAGAGCCATTCCCGGTTGCCGCTCTTGGCCACACAGTTGCAGCTGAAGGTCACCTTCTGCTTGCCCGCCTTGGTGAACTTGGTGGGGGAGTACTTGAAATACTGGGAATCCAGGTGACGCATGTCGTCGTTGGTGAACACGAAATTGCCGTCGCTGTCGTAGACGTCGCCCCACAGTTCGAGCCCGTCCAAATCCATGTAATCCCCCACGTTGTAGGTCATCTTGTTGGGGTTCTTATGGACGTAGACGTTCTTGTACCAGCGGTAGGGCAGGGCGAACGCAGGCACGGCGAAGGACAGTATCATCAGCATGAGCAGGCCCAGACTGAGCCATCGTTTGACGCGGAAAGTACCGGTTTTCATAAGTCGATTACCCCCTTTGCGTGTTTCGATATGTGGTCCGAAAGCAGAATTGTATACACATACAGTATACCGTGCATCGAAATGCAGTGCAAGAGGTATTCTGCCTTTTTGTCGCCTTCTCGGGCAAAAAAAGAAGCCTTTCGGCTTCAGGTCAGGCCCATGGGGTCCTCCGGTTCCTTATGCCGGGTCACGTAGCGGAGGGCGCTGCGTTCCTCGGGGGAGAAGGGCCGGTCCGGGAGGTCCAGCTCGTACCGCTCCGAAGCGTTCACGATCCGGGTGCTCCCCGAAAGCAGCTCCCGCTGGGGCAGGGGCCAGCCCCGCATATGCACGTGGCCGTGGACCCACAGGGCGGGCTTATACCGGTCCAAAAGTTTGCAGAAGCAGTCGAACCCCCGGTGGGGCAGATCCTCCTCGTCGCCCAGCCCCCGGGGCGGAGCGTGGGTCACCACCACGTCCACGCCGCCGCTTTTCCACAGGGCGAAGCGAAGCCGGGCGATCCGTTTTTTCATCTGCCGCTCCGTGAACTGCAGGGGCGCGTCGGGCCGGTACTGGAGGCAGCCCCCCAGGCCCAGGATGCGCAGCCCCCGATAGACCACCAGATGGCCGTCGATGCAGTCGCAGCCCTCCGGCGGGCGGCGGGAATAGCCCTCGTCGTGGTTCCCGCGGACGTAGAGGAGCGGGGCGTGGGCCATGGTCACCAAAAAGGAGAGGTAGTCCGCCTTCAGATCTCCGGCGGACAGGATGAGATCGTATCCGTCCAGCCGCCCGGGCCGGTAATGGTCCCAGAGGGCCGGACATTCCTCGTCGGAAACGGTCAATATCCTCATATCACGGCTCCGGCGGCAAATCTTCCCGATGCAGGCCCAGCTCCCGCACCAGGGCCCGGGACATGGGGAGCAGCTCCCCGTAGGCGGGGATGGTCCCCTCCACGCCGTCCAGCAGGTAGTCCATGGTCAGCAGCTCCCGGGAGGAAAGGTCCTGGCTGCCGTCGTTGCGGACGGTCCCGCCCTGGTCCGTCAGCACCCGGCGGAAGGGCAGCAGGGCGCCGGTCCGGATCCGGTCCATCATGGCGTCGGCCAGGGTGCGGATGCCCTCGGGCACCAGCTCCGTCATCTGCACGTCGATGACGCCGCTGTCCATGCCCCACCAGTAGTTGATGGCCTCGGGGGCCTTCTTCTGGTCGTAGCTGCCGGAAAGGACCGTGCGGACCAGGTTCTCGTAGAGCTTCCCCCACATCCAGCAGGGGGAGGCCAGCGGCGAGAGGCGGCCCGCTTCGTCGATCAGGTAGGTGCCGTATTCCCCGAGCCCCATGTAGTGGGCGTTGGGCAGGGGCACGTCCCGGTTGGAGATCACCTTGGCGCCCCGGGCGATGAGCTTTTCCACCGCGTTCCCCTCGAGGCAGCTCCATTCGAGGAGCACCCGGGCCCGGGGGTTGGTCATGCGGGCCCCCAGGGTGAAGGCGTTGATGGAGGCGGGCACACCCAGAATGGGATAGGAGGCCACGTAGCCGATCAGGTCGTTTTTCGCCATGGCCCCGGCGATCATGCCCGTGTCGAACTTGCCCTCGTAGATGCGGCAGTAGTAGCTGCGGACGCTGGAAAGGCTGGTCCCAGCGGAACAGTTGAGGAAGCGCACCTTGGGGTGCTTCACCGCCGCCTTCAAGGTGGCGCCCAGGAGCAGGGGCGTGGTGGTGAAGACGAGGTCCGCCCCCTCCTCCACAGCCTGATCGAGGAGGGAGAGCGTCGCTTCGGGCGTGTCGGCGTGGCGGTATCCCCGGACCTTCACCTGCTCGGGGAAGGCTTCCCGAAGATAGGCCGCCCCCTGGGCGTGGCCCCGCGTCCAGGTGCTGATCTCCTCGTCCTGCTGGTAGATCATCCCCACGTTCAGCCGCTTGGGGGCGGGGGAGATGAGCTTGGTGATCAGGCTCTGCTGGGCCGCCTCCGGCGCGGTGCGGACCTGAACGGGCTCCGGGTCCGCCGTGACCTGCACGTCCCCCCAGAGGCCCGACAGGGAGTCCTTCAG
>JAZRUD010000119.1:0-7922 GCA_045652385.1 Clostridia bacterium | reverse complement strand
CTTCCCGCATCTCTATTATCCCTCGAACCCCCAGCTGATAAAGCGATTCCTGCGCGCCTGCGCCAAGGAGGTATAGATGGCTAAACCGATCATGATCCAGGGCACCATGTCCAACGCGGGCAAGAGCCTTATCGCCGCGGGCCTGTGCCGGGTGTTCCACCAGGATGGGCTGAAGGTGGCCCCCTTCAAGGCCCAGAACATGGCCCTCAACTCCTTCATCACCCGGGAGGGTCTGGAGATGGGCCGGGCCCAGGTGGTCCAGGCGGAGGCGGCGGGGGTGGAGCCTTCCGTGCTCATGAACCCCATTTTGCTCAAGCCCACCAACGACATGGGCTCCCAGATCATCGTGAACGGCGAGGTCTGGGGCCAGATGAGCGCCCGGGAATACTTCGCCGTGAAGCGGCAGCTGCTGCCCGAGGTCATGAAGGCCTACGACGCCCTCTCCGCCCAAAGCGACGTGATCGTCATCGAGGGGGCGGGGAGCCCGGCGGAGATCAATTTGAAGAACGACGACGTGTTCGTGAACATGGGCATGGCCCGGGCGGCCAAGGCTCCCGTGCTCCTGGTGGGGGACATCGACCGGGGCGGGGTTTTCGCCCAGCTCTACGGCACCGTGGCCCTTCTCGACGAGGAGGAGCGGGCTATGGTGAAGGGCGTGATCATCAACAAGTTCCGGGGGGACGAGCGCATTTTGACCCCCGGCCTCCGGCAGCTGGAGGATCTCATCCACATCCCCGTGGTGGGGGTGGTGCCCTACGTGCGGCTGGACATCGACGACGAGGACAGCCTCTCCGAGCGCCTCACCAACGGGGCGGCCCAGCTCGTCGACGTCGCCGTCATCCGACTGCCGCGCTTGTCCAATTTCACCGACTTTCGCGCCCTGGAGGCGGTGGAGGGGGTGTCGGTCCGGTACGTGGGGAAGACGAGCGAGTTCGGCGAGCCGGACATGGTCATCCTCCCCGGCACCAAGAACACCATGGCGGACCTCCTCTGGCTCCGGCAAAGCGGTCTCGAGGGGAAGGTGCTGCGCTTCGCCCATGGGGGCGGGCCGGTGCTGGGCATCTGCGGCGGCTATCAGATGCTGGGGGAGGAGCTTTCGGACCCCCTGGCCGTGGAGCAGGGCGGCACCCTCCGGGGCATGGGCCTGCTGCCGATCAAGACCGTCTTCACGAAGGAGAAGACCCGGACCCGGGTTTCCGGGACCTTCGGGGCCGTGGGCGGCGTCCTGTCGGCCCTGTCCCGTCAGCCCTTCGAGGGGTACGAGATCCACATGGGCGAAAGCGAGGGCGGGGCGCCTTTGACCGGCTTCACAAACGAATTGACCGGCCAGGCCCGGCATGACGGCTGCCAGCAGGGGAACGTCTACGGCACCTACGTCCACGGCATATTGGATCACGACGCGGTGGCCGGAACCGTCGTCAGGGCGCTGGCGGAGAAAAAAGGCATGGACCCGGCCCTTTTGGGCCGGGTGTCCGGCGAGGAGCACAAGCAGCGGGAGTACGACCGGCTGGCGCAAACCCTGCGGGAGCACATGGACATGGAGAAGATCTATCGCATCCTGGAGGAGGGCATCGCATGAAGATATTGAATCTGCCGCCCATGGAGATCGAAAAGGAGAGCTTTCGCATCATCACGGCGGAGCTGGGGGATCGGCCTCTGGACCCGGAGCAGGCCCCCATCGTCAAGCGGGTCATCCACACCACGGCGGACTTCGATTACGCCGACAACCTGTATTTTTCCTCGAACGCGGTGGCTCCGGCCAAGGCCGCCATCCGGGGCGGAGCCACCGTCGTCACCGACACCCAGATGGCCCTGGCGGGCATCAACAAGAAGACCCTGGCCCGCTTCGGCTGCGAGGCTCGCTGCTTCATGTCCGACGAGGACGTGGCCGCGGAGGCGAAGCGCCTGGGCGTCACCCGGGCCCGGATCTCCATGGATAAGGCGGCAAAGCTGGGCGAGAACGTGGTCTTCGCCGTGGGCAACGCGCCCACAGCTCTCATCCGTCTTCGGGAGCTCATGGACGGCGGCTATCGGCCCCGGCTCGTCATCGGCGTGCCCGTGGGCTTCGTGAACGTGGTGGCTTCCAAGGAGCTCATCATCGAGTCGCCCGTGCCCTGCATCGTGGCCCGGGGCCGCAAGGGCGGCAGCAACGTGGCCGCCTGCATCGTCAACGCCCTTCTCTACGCCCTGGACCCCGCCCGGGGCAGCTGAAAAGCGGCTGAAAACACACACAGCTCACCCATGGGTGAGCTGTGTTTCTGTATGCAGATGTTTTGCGCCGGCCTTCGTCGAGGTCGGGGCTTACACCACGGAGGGCTCGGTGAACAGGTTCCCCTCGGCGAAGCGGGAGAGCTTGAGGCGGGAGGCGTCGATGGTGGGTTCGAGGCCCAAAATCATCTCGGACATGACGGTCCCGGTGACGGGGCCGAACATGAAGCCGTGGCCGCTGAAGCCAACGGCCAGGTAGAAGCCCTCGATACCCTCCGCCTTGTCGTAGATAGGCTGGCGATCCGGGGACATGTTGTACAGGCCTGCCCACTGGCGGATGACGCGGAGCTTGCCGATGGCGGGCAGCACGTTGTCGATGGTCCTGGCCATTTCCTCCAGGAACTGCCAGGAGGAGGTCCTTCTCAGGTCCCTTGGCTCCGAGGAGTCGGCGCGGCCCATGATGAAGGAGCCATGAGGCGTCTGCTGCACGTACAGATTCAGATTGAAGGCCATGACCATGGGGTCCTGCATATGCTCCACAGGCTCCGTCACCAGGATCTGGTGGCGCTCCGAATAGAGGGGCAGATCCAGGCCGACCATTTTCGCGATGCCCTGAGACCAGGCGTTGGCGGCGTTCACCACGATGGGGGTCTCGATATAGCCCTTGTTGGTCTCGACCCCCACGATTCTGTCCTTCTCCACCCGGATACCCGTGACCTCGGTGAAGGTGTTGAATTCCACGCCCAGGCGCTTGGCGGCCTTGTAGAAGGCGTCGGTGGTCTTATGGGGATTCAAAAAGCCGTCCTTGGGGCAATAGGCGGCGCCCGAAAGAACGTCCGTATTGAGATGGGGCACCAGTTCCTTGGCCTCCGCCAGGCTGACCATGCGCGAGGGGATGCCGCAGGCGTGCTGGACCTCCACGTTCTTCTCGAACTGGATCAGCTCCTTTTCGGTGTCGGCGATCATGAGGTACCCGCTCTGGCGCAGTTCGATGTCGCCGTCGTATTCCAGGATCTCGTTGGCGTGTTCGTAGAACTCCGTGGAGAATTTGGACATGCGGCAGTTCATCTCGGTGCCCCACTGCATGCGGAACCCCGCGCCGCAGGCGCCGGTGGAGCCGGAGCAGATGAAGCCCTTCTCCAGCACGACGATGTTTTTCGCGCCGCGAACAGCCAGATTGTAGGCGATGGAGCAGCCGGACATGCCCGCGCCGATGATGACGATATCCGCTTTAGTCTTCATGCTTTTCGGCCTCCTCCGCGATAAGATGCAGTTTCACGCCGACCACCGGGGGGCGAAGGTTGTGGAACTTGAGGTCGGCCATGTTCTGGCCGGTAGCGTTGGCGATCTCCCGGAGCACCAGCTGTCCGCAGGTCTTGCCCTGGCAGGGGCCCATGCCCACGCGGGTGATGCGCTTGATCTCGTCGTAGGTCACGTACCCCTGGGCGATCAGGTTCCGGATGTCCTTCAGCGTCACGTCGGAACAGCGGCAAATGATGGTGTTTTCGTCCATGGGATCACGCCTCCCTTCTGAAGTTCCTGAAGTCGTAGAGATACCGGCGCTCCACCTCCAGAGTGACCACCGGCGTGCGGTCGAAGGAAGCGGGGTTCGTGATCCGGACGACCTTGGCTCGGCAGACGGGCTGTCCGGCCCGATCCAGCCCCACCACCGTCTCGCCCGGCTGGGGCAGCGGCAGGAATTCGTAGGGAATGCGGAACTCCACGGTGTCAGGGGATTTCGATCCGTCCACGATCATAATGGCGAGGCCGGGACATTTTGCCACGCACAGGCCGCAGCCGGTGCACCGATCTTCGTTCCGGCAGGGGATGTCGTTGATGTCGTCGCCGATTTGGATCGCACCGGCGGGACAGGCGGTCTCGCAGGGGTTGCAGGGGATCTTCTGATAGCACTCCACCACCGCCACGGGGCCTTTATCGATCCTCTCGGGAGAGGGAAACTTCGTCATGACCATTTCACGGGAGGCCACGCCTGTTTTCTCAAACATATCCATTCCTCCTTACAGCTGGCTGATTTTCATTCCGGCGCGGATCCGATCTCCCACGGGGCCGGATCTGAGGCCTTCGAGCTGCTTGAGATAGGCCGCTTTGCGCTCCTCGAAGTCCGCCGGCACGTGTCCCAGCGCGGCGGCGGCGCACAGCCCGGCCAGATACCCTTCCGCCATGGCGGAGCTGGCTTCCTCTATGCCGGAGGCGTCCCCCGCCACGAAGATGCCGGGAATGCTGGTTTCGCAGGATTCGGTCCGCATGGGCACGTATCCGCTGAGCTGGGCGACGTATTTCATCTCGACGCCCCGCATGGCCAGCAGCTCGTTCAACGGGCTCAAGCCCACGGAGATGCACATGACGTCCACGTCGTACCGTTTTTCGGTGCCGGGGATGGGCCGGAACCTGTCGTCCACCGCGCACACCACAGCCGCCTCCAGGCACTCGGTGCCGATGGCCTCCTTGACCGTATGGGAGGTCAGGATGGGCACGCCCATCCGGGCCAGCTTGGAGGCGTGGACCAGATATGCGCCGATGCGCGGCGCGGCGTCCAGGACCGCCGCCACCTGGACGCCGGCCTGCAGCAGCTGATAGCTCACGATCACGCCGATGTTGCCGGCGCCAACCATCAGGACCCGGTCGCCGGGGCGGATGCCGTATACGTTCATCAGCGTCTGCACGGCGCCTGCGCCGTAGATGCCCGGCAGATCGTTGTTGGGGAAGGCCAGGGACTTTTCAAAGGCGCCGGTGGCGCAGATGACGGACCGGGCTTTGACCTTGAAATACTCCTTCTCCGCCCGCAGCACGGTGACCACGTTGTCCTCGTAGAAGCCTACGGCGGTGGCGTTGAGCATGATCTCGATCCGATCGCCGTATTCCTCGATCTTGGAAAGCAGAATGCCGGCGATGTCCACGCCCCGGTGGGAGGCGTACTGGCTTTTAGAACCGAAGAACATATGGGTCTGCTTGATGAGCTGTCCGCCGGGCTTGAAGCTGCGCTCCAGAACGAGGACCCTGGCGCCGGACGCTGCCGCCGAGATGGCGGCGCAAAGCCCCGCGGGACCGGAACCGATGATAAGCAGTTCGACCTCTCTCATTGGATCTTCCCCTTTCCTTCCTGGGTCTCGACCTGCATCCCTTCCCGAAGGAGGGTGATGCAGGTGCGGACGTTGGGCTCGCCGTCCACGACCATCTGACAGGAGGCGCAGTTTCCGATGGCGCAGTAGAATCCCCGGGGGCGGTGCTTCTCCAGGCTCCTCGCCAGCACCTTAACCCCGGCAGCGTGCAGGGCGGCCGCAATGGTTTCGCCTTCAAAGCCCGTCATGGGCTGTCCGTTGAAGGTGAAATGGATCTCCTTACCGCGGTCAAAGGTAAGGATCGGATGTCGGTCAATCCTCATTTCCACAAATCCTTTCACAAATAATGATTTTTCTCTCTTCGCACGAAGAAAGCCAATGCGATCATGGCTTTCTTCCGATAGGTCGATGATATTTTGTTGATCCTTCTCCCGCGTGCAGGGGCAGTCGGTTCCTCCCGAGAGGCCCAAATACGATTCGCTTTCCCGGATGTACGAGCGAAAAAAACGCCGTCTTCCGGCCCCGTGACAACGAAACAAGCGTTTGACATAACTCCGTCTTTTCGGCTCCCGTGCAAGGGAGCTCAGCCTCTTTCCGATCTTCGGATCACCTATAAAAACAGCGCAAATTAACCATAGATAATTTAGCATATCCTGCTGTCGTTGTCAACGAAGAGAAAGGCCGGAAGACAGGTTGTGCCCCGAGGGCACGGCATACAAAAAGAGGCGGGAAGAACTCGCCTCTTTGCCCGTTTGCCGTTTCGTTTTGTGCCGTTACCGAAGGATGGCCTCGGCAGCCGGGGCCACGTAGTCCTCGTTGATCATATTGAAGATGACGCCGTCGTAGTCCAGGCGGATGACGCCGTTCTCCAGCGTGCCGTCGCAGTCGATGCCGCCGCCGTTCACGTGGAACTTGGTGCCTTCCAGGGTCCATTTGCCGTTGGCGGATTCGCCGTCGGCGGTCAGCTTGCACTTGCCGCCGGACTTGAGCTCGATGGAGAAACCCTGCTCAAAGAACTGATCCACATCCAGGGTGAAGCCGCTGTATTCGGCGGTCTTGGCCGTGTACACGCCCAGGTTGGGATCGTTTTCGTCGTCGCCGGACGAACAGGCCGCCAACGACAGCAGGAGCAGCGCAGCCAGTGCAAAGGACAGGATCTTTTTCATGGTTCGTTTCCTCCTTTTCTTCGTTCGTGTCGCATCGCTTACCTTATAAGTATACCAGCCTTTCCCGAAAAAGACAAGGACGATCCCCGATTCCCGGCGTGCGAATGCCTCTGTACAAACCCCCGGCCGCCGTGATATACTTATCTTTACTACAGCGAGGCAGCGGACACAGGGGCACAGGCGTGGCGAACATTCGAAAATTCTTCTCCCGGCGGGACGTGGACATGACCCAGGGCAACGTATACGGTCTTTTGATCGAGTTCGCCATTCCGCTGCTTTTGGGGAACCTGTTCCAGCAGCTCTACAACACCGTGGACACCTGGGTGGTGGGGAACTACGTGGGGAAGGAAGCCTTCTCCGCCGTGGGCACCGTAAACCCCATCATCAACATGCTCATCGGCTTTTTCATGGGCCTGTCCGTGGGCGCGGGCGTGGTCATCTCCCAGTATTACGGGGCCAAGCAGCCTGAGAAGGTCAGCGATACGGTCCACACGGCGCTGGTCATGACCGCTGTGCTGGGGGTCGTTTTCACCGCCATCGGCGTGTCTATGACGCCGGTGATGCTCCGGTTCATGAAGACGCCCGCCGAGGTGTTCCCCGAGGCGCAGCGGTATCTGACCATCTACTTCTCCGGCATCTTCGGCCTCATGCTCTACAACATCGGTGCTGGCATATTGCGGGCGGTGGGGGACTCCCAGCGGCCCTTCTACTTCCTGGTGCTGTCCGCCAGTTTGAACATCGTGCTGGACCTCACCTTCGTGCTGGTGTTCCGTATGGGCGTGGCGGGCGTGGCTTACGCCACCATCCTCTCCCAGGGGATCTCGGCTCTGCTGGTGTTGCTGGTGCTGCTTCGGTCCGACAACTGCTGCCGGGTACAGATGAAGAAGCTTCGGATGCACTGGGACGTGCTCAAAAAGATCGTCAGAGTGGGCATCCCCGCCGCCATCCAGATGGCCATCACCTCCTTCTCCAACGTGTTCGTCCAGTCTTACATCAACTATTTCGGCGCGGACTGCATGGGTGGCTGGACCGCCTATACGAAGATCGACGCCTTCCTGTTCCTGCCCATGCAGAGCGTGGCCATGGGCGCCACCACCTTCGTGGGCCAGAATCTGGGCGTGAACGACGTCGCCCGGGCCCGGGAGGGGGTCAGCGCCGCCCTGCGCATCTCCGCCCTCATCACCGTGGTACTCATGGCGCCGGTGGTGGCCTTCGCGCCGCACCTGGTCCGCTTCTTCAACGATACGCCGGAGGTGGTGGAGTTCGGGACCCTGTTCCTGCGGATGATGTCCCCCTTCTACGTGCTCTGCTGCGTGAACCAGATCCTGGCAGGGTCCCTCCGGGGCGCGGGGGACAGCCGCACGCCCATGTTCATCATGCTGGGCAGCTTCGTGGTCTTCCGGCAGATCTATCTCTTCATCATCACCCATTTCGTGTCCAACACCATCGTCCCCGTGGCGCTGGGATA
>JAZRUD010000118.1:0-1473 GCA_045652385.1 Clostridia bacterium | reverse complement strand
TCACCCGAGTGGAGGCGGATTCCCCGGCGGCCCGGGAGGGGCTCAGAGCCGGGGACGTGCTGCTGTCCGTCAACGGGGAGCGCGTGAAGGACCTCATCGACTATGAGGCGCTGAGCGTTCGCGGCCGCCTTATCGTGGAGGTGGAGCGGGACGGGGAGAAGCTAAGGTATCTCGTCCGCAAGAAGGTGGGGGAGCCCCTGGGCCTGTGCTTTGAGACCACCCTCATGGACCGGATGCAGACCTGCAAAAACCGGTGCCTGTTCTGTTTCGTGGACCAGATGCCCAAGGGCATCCGCAGCTCCCTGAACGTGAAGGACGACGACTGGCGGCTGTCCTTCATCATGGGCAACTACGTGACGCTGACCAACGTGTCCGAGGAGGAGTTCCAGCGCATATTGAAGCGCCGGGTCAGTCCCTTATACGTGTCGGTACATGCTACGAACCCCGAGCTGCGGGTCAAGCTCATGAGCAACCCCACGGCTGGCCGGATCATGGAGCGGCTCACCGCCCTGAAGGAAGCGGGCATCACCTTCCACACCCAGATCGTCCTCTGTCCGGGTTTGAACGACGGACCGGAGCTCGAGAGGACCCTCGGCGACCTTGCGAGCCTCTATCCCTACTGCGCTTCCGTCGCCGCGGTGCCCGTGGGCCTCACCAAGTATCGGGGTGGGCTCTATCCCCTGCGGGGCTACACCGTGGAGGAGGCCCGGGCCCTGATCGCCTATGGGGAAGGAAAGCAGGCAGAGTACCGAGCGGCCTGGGACGACACCTTCTTCTATCTCTCCGACGAGTGGTATCTGACGGCGGATCTGCCTCTGCCGCCTGCGGAGAGCTATGGGGACTTTCCCCAGATAGAGAACGGCGTAGGCCTGCTGCGGCTGTTCGAGCTGGACTTCCGGGAGGCTCTTGCAGAGAAGTCGCCCCTTGCCGAACCTCGTCGGATCACTGTCGCCGGGGGTGTGGCGGCCAACCCGTTCTTTAGGGAGCTGTATAAATATTTAGAAAAGTATAATATTTATGCAGAGACCGTCCCCGTGGAAAACCGCTTCTTCGGCGGCAACGTGCATGTGGCGGGGCTGGTGACGGCGGGAGACCTGGTCCGCACCTTTTCGAAACCAGGAGGCGATCCCATCCTGATCCCCCGGAACATGTTGCGGGAGAAGGACAGCGTGTTCCTGGACGGAGTGACGCTGGACGAGCTGCAGGAAAAGCTGGGCCGGCGGATCATCCCCTTCGGCGGCGGCAAGGAATTCATCGAACTGGTATTGGGAGATAAACTATGAGCAAACCTTTGGTAGCCATCGTGGGGCGGCCCAACGTGGGCAAATCCACCCTTTTCAACAAGCTGATCGGGCGGCGGCTCTCCATCGTGGAGGACACGCCGGGCGTCACCCGGGACCGCATCTACGCGGACGCCGATTGGCTCACCCACAGCTTCACCCTCATCGACACCGGCGGCATTGAGCCCGAGAG
>JAZRUD010000117.1:0-3005 GCA_045652385.1 Clostridia bacterium | reverse complement strand
GGTGGACGTTCCTAACTGGGCCTATAGGAATGCTGATGGTCGTTGCCCTTCCTCAGAAGGTGGAAGCGCCCGTGGTGGAAACGCCCAAGTTGGATGAACTGCCTGACATCTAAGGAGGCTGACCCATGAGCGAACGATATTCCAAGCTCCTTTCCCTGCCCGAAAACCTCTATGTGGAAGGCTCGCCTGTGATCATATCCGCTGGTAATCTCCTTAAGGATACTCAGACGGGCAAGGTGTTGGCTCAGCTCAAAATCAAAAACATTTGCTGCAAAACGATCAAAGCGACCACTGTAATCATCCACGCCCTGGACACAACGGGCAAACCCCTTGACGCAGACGCGACACAAGAATACCTGGACTTATCCGTCGCTCAGGGAACGGAGTTCGGCCAAAAGGTGGCGATCCTCCTGCCCAATCCTTCCACGCGCGGATTCACCGTGAGCGTTTATCGGGTGGTCTTCACCGACAACAGCGCATGGGAAGGAACGGATGTCCCTTGGAATCCCTTACCCGCCCCGAAAAGCCTGAGCCGCACGCTGGGAGATGCGGAACTGGTCAAGCAATATCGGCTCACCTTCGGGGCTCCCTGCGAGATCGCGCCGCAAACGCACAAGGACCTGTGGCTCTGTGCCTGTGGAACCTGGAATAAGGATTGGAAATGCTATCGCTGCGGGAAGGAAAAGGCCGCGCTGATGAGCCTTGACCTGGTATCATTGATGGCCGAAAAGGACAACCGCCTGGCCCAGGAGAAAGCGGACCGCGAAGCGAAGGAAGCAACTCAAAAGGCTGAAGCGGAGGCAAGGGCAAAAAAGGCAAAGAAAATCCTTACTATCCTTATCTCTGTCGTTCTTGTATGCGTCGCGGCATTTCTGCTGGTCACCAAAGTTTTCATTCCCAACAGCAACTATAAGAAGGCCATGGCTCTCTATGATGCAGGGCAATACGAAGACGCTATTGTAGCCTTTGAAGCCATGGACGGATACAAGGACAGCACGATCCTAATTAGAATCTGCCAAACAGCGATCAAGGATCAACAGTATGATGCCGCTATAGCATTATATAATGCTGAGAATTATGAGGATGCGATCACAGCGTTTACGGCGCTAAATGGTTATAAAGACAGTGCGGCACAAATCGAAGCATGTAAAACAGCGATCATGGATCAAGAATACGATACCGCTATGTCAATCTATGCTGCTAAGGATTATGAGCATGCATATCCCGCATTAATTGCTTTGAACGGCTACAGAGACAGCGCTGACAAAGCAGGAGAGATTTTTGATGCATATAAAATGGCGAAACTTAGGAATGCAGCGGTCGGGGACTATGTGTTGTTCGGCTCTTATGAACAGGATAATCATATGGCAAACGGAAAAGAAGATGTTGAATGGTTGGTGCTTGCGAGAGAAGGGAATAGGGTGCTTGTCATCAGCCGATATGCATTAGATTGCAAACAATACGACTCATCTTTGGCTGATGTTGTCACCTGGGAGACATGTTCCTTAAGAACGTGGCTGAACGAGTCGTTTATCAACAAGGCATTCAATTCAAAAGAATGCGCCATGATCCTAAGCACTGACGTTACAGCAGATAAGAATCCGATGTCCAGTATATCACCAGGAAACGATACTACTGATAAAGTGTTCCTTTTGAGCATTACCGAAGTTGAAAAGTATTTTATCAGTAATAGTGCAATGATGTGTCAGGCAACAGCGTATACAAAAGAAAAAATAGATTATACAAACAAAAATGATTGTTGCCGATGGTGGTTACGATCACCGGGTGAATATTCTACCATCGTAGCAGCGGTGGTATTTGATATAGGAGGCGTCTTTCACGCAGGTCATGTACGCTCTGCCGAAATGGGTGTCCGCCCCGCCATGTGGATAAATCTTCAGTAGCACAGGATCTCTACTTCTTCTACATCGTCCTCCCCACCGTCTACAAGCTCAGAAATCATTTTCTGATGTAAAGAGGACAATATTTCATGTGGTTTATAACCGTCAAGATACATAAATGGTTGCCAAAGTTTGGACAACTTTTCGATGGACAATTTTAAGGGATTTGGACCTGTTCAAAGAGGGTGATGGACAACTTTTGGACAATGTGTTTCTTGTGCTGTGAAAAAAGAAGGAGAGAAAGGTTTTTCCCTTTCTCTCCAAAAAGTCCCTGTTAGTCTTGTTTTCTTATTTCCCGAAGTACCGCTTGAGCAGACCTGCGAAAGCCTTGCCGTGCCTTGCCTCATCGCGGGCCATCTCATGGACGGTGTCGTGGATGGCGTCAAGGTTCAGTTCCTTGGCGCGCTTGGCGAGGGCGGTCTTGCCGGCGGTGGCGCCGTTCTCGGCCTCGACCCGCATCTTCAGGTTCTTCTCGGTGGAGTCGGTGAGGACCTCGCCCAGCAGCTCCGCGAACTTGGCGGCGTGCTCGGCTTCCTCCAGACCCGCCTTTACCCAGTACTCGCCGATCTCGGGATAACCCTCCCGATAGGCGACCCGGGCCATGGCCAGGTACATACCCACCTCAGTGCACTCGCCGGTGAAGTTCTTGCGAAGCCCTTCGATGATATCCTCCGGCGCGCCCTGGGCCACGCCCACCACATGCTCGGCCGCCCAGGTCATTTCCCCGGCCTGCTCGATGAACTTGGATGCGGGCGCCTTGCAGATGGGGCACTGCTCGGGGGCCTTCTCGCCTTCATACACGTAACCGCAGATGCTGCATACGAACTTTGCCATGATAGATCCTCCTGATATGATTTTATCGGTGTTTCCCCGCCCGTTCGCGGGTACTCATCCTTTATATTGTAAGGTCTCCCCCGCCCCTCTGTCAACACTCGACACCAAGTTTTCCTCAAGACGCCCCTTTGCAATCCGGTCCATCCGTGGTATACTGTCAGCCCGTGAAAGACGTGTGAAAGGGATGGAAGGATGCGGATCTATATCATTCGCCACGGGGAAACGAATCTGAACGTGAAGGGCGTGCTGCAGGGCTGGGTGGACGAGCCG
>JAZRUD010000116.1:0-1666 GCA_045652385.1 Clostridia bacterium | reverse complement strand
GAGTTTGTTGAAGATGCCGGCGAGGGCCGAGTAGGTCACGTCGAAGAGGTTGATCCAGGACATGAGCACTATCTTGGACAGGTTCACCGCCGCGCTCTGGATGGCCATGGGGATGCCCAGGGCGAGCAGCCGCCGGAAGGCGGGCCCGTCCACCCGGAAGCTGGCGGGCTGAAAATCGAACCCGAAGCTCTCCCGCCGCCGGTAGAGGTAGACCAGCGAAGCGAGGAAGCTGACCCCCTGGCCGATGACGGTGGCCAAAGCCGCGCCGAAGACCTCCATACGGAAGTACTTCACGAACAGCACGTCCAATATCATGTTCAGGATGGCTGCCACGGCGATGAACAGGAAGGGCCGTTTGCTGTCGCCCATGCCGCGAAGGACGGCGCTGACGATGTTGTAGCCGTAGATGAACACCAGGCCGCACACGCAGGTCACCAGATAGTCCATGGCGTACGCCCGGGCAGCGGCGGGCGTGTTGAGCCAGGAGAGCAGGGAGGCGCGCAGCAGGTAACACACCAGGGCGATGGCCGCCGACACGGACAGCAGAAAGGTGAACATGGTCCCGATGGTCTTTTTGATGTCCTCAGGCCGCTGTTCCCCCACGGCCCGGGCGATGATGACCTGGCCCGCCGAGCAAAAACCCATGGCCACGAAGGTCAGCAGGTGCAGCAAATCACCGCCGATGGACACGGCGGACATACCGGCCTTGCCGATGTAATTGCCCACCACCACCATGTCCACCACGTTGTAGACCGCCTGCAGGGCGTTGGACACGAACAGCGGGAAGGCGAACCGCAGCAGCAGCGGCACCACCTTCCCCGTGGTCATATCCTTCACCATGGTCGAGCGCTTTTCCATGCCGGCTCTCCCGTTCTTCTGTCGGTACCTGACGCCTTATGCTTCCGCTATTTTCCTCGCGACGAACACGCCCGAGGCGGAGGCGTGGGAGAGGCTGTGGGTGATGCCGCTGCCGTCGCCGATGATATATAAGCCCGGGTAGCGGGTCATGAGGTTCTCGTCCAGGGAGACCTCCATGTTGTAGAACTTCACCTCCACACCGTAGAGGAGAGTGTCGTCGTTGGCGGTGCCCGGCGCGATCTTGTCCAGGGCGAAGATCATCTCTATGATCCCGTCCAATATGCGCTTGGGGAGTACCAGGGAAAGGTCCCCGGGGGTGGCGGCCAACGTGGGCGTCACCAGCCCCTTCTCGATCCGCTTCACGGTGCTGCGGCGGCCCCGCACGAGATCGCCGAACCGCTGGACCATGACGCCGCCCGCCAGCATATTGGAGAGGCGGGCGATGCTTTCGCCGTAGAGGTTGCTGTCGTTGAAAGGCTCGGTGAAGTGTTTCGACACCAGCAGGGCGAAGTTGGTGTTCTCCGTGTGCATGTCCTCCCGCTCGTAGCTGTGGCCGTTGACGGTGACGATGCCGTTTGTGTTCTCCGTGACCACGATGCCGTTGGGGTTCATGCAGAAGGTGCGCACATTGTCCTCGAATTTCTCCGTCCGGTAGACGATCTTGCTCTCGTAAAGCTCGTCGGTGAGATGGGAGAACACCACCGCGGGCAGCTCCACCCGGACGCCCAGGTCCACCCGGTTGCTGCGGGTGGGGATATCGAGGCGCCTGCAGATCTCCTCCATCCACTTGCTGCCGCTGCGGCCCACG
>JAZRUD010000115.1:0-5029 GCA_045652385.1 Clostridia bacterium | reverse complement strand
CTCCTGCGGCTTCTCCTGCGCAGGGGCTTTGGCCTTCTCCGGGGGCTGCTTCCGCTTGCGGTCGCTCTTCCCCTTCGGAGCCGGCTTGTCCGCCGTCTGGGCAGGCGCTTCCGCAGCGGGGGCCGGCTTCTCCTCCGCCGGCGCGGCGGGAACGCTCTCGGCCTTCTGGGCCGCCGTCGCCTTGGTGGGGCGGCCCCGCTTCTTGGGCGCGGGCGCCTCACGCTTGGAAAGCATGTCGATCAGCTCGTTTTTCCGATATTTGCCTACGTTTTTCACGCCCAGATCCTTCGCCATCGCACGAAGTTCTGCCAGGCCTTTCTCCTGCAGTTCATCAGGAACCATTCGCTTCCTCCAAAGAAATATGAATTTGTATATGTGGGATTGCTGAACAGACGGAATCGATCTCGTATGGCTGTATTGTAGGACCTTGGACCCGTTTTTGTCAAGGTGTTTTGCAAAATCAGTGCAAATCCTCCTCCCTTCGTTCCCCTTTGCCGCATACTCCCGCCGGCGGCTGCATAGGCTGATGGCAGGAGGTGGACCTATGGATAAGACCGGAACGTTGGCGGAGTACGTGCCCGACGCCCATCAGATCGTCGTCGAAGGGCAGCGTCACGCCCGCATCACGGGGGTGGTGGATGTGGAAAGCTTCCACGAGGAGGAGGCCGCCATCCTGACCGAAGCGGGCATGCTGATCCTTTCGGGAGAGCAGCTAAAGCTCACCCGGTTGGATCCGGACAGCGGCCAGGTGATCGTGGACGGTCGGATCCTGTCCCTGGAATACGAGCAGCCGTCCGGGAAGCGCAGCCTGTTCAGCCGCATCCGGGGATGATCCGGGACGTATTCAGCCAGCCCCACCAGGCCATGGTCATGCTGTTCTTCGGCCTCGTGGGAGGGCTCGGGTATGAGCTGATCCGGCCTTTACGCCTTCGCTCCGGACGAGTCGGAACGGTGCTCGCTGATCTCTTCGCCCTCCTCCTGCTGCAGGTTTGCCTGCTGGCGGGGCTTATGCTCTCCACCCGGGGAGAGGTCCGGCTCTACGGTCTCGTCCTGTTTTTCGGCGGCATGGCCCTCGTCCGATGGGCGTTTCGCCCCCTGTTCACAGAAATACTCCAAAAGATATGCAAAAAACTGTTCCCCTCTTGAGGAAAGTCTGCTATACTGCTTTACGTGAAAAAACGTGCCCGCAAAAAAACGGTTTACTTCAAGCCCATACACTTTCTCCTGCTCCTGGCCGTGGACGCGGTCATCCTGGCCGGCGTCATCATCCCTCAGCGCACCAACCGGGAGAACGCCCAGCTGCTTCTCGAGCAGAAGCGGTCGGAGCTGAACGCCATCAAGATCGAATATGAACGGGAGCAGGCGAACCTGGATTATATGCAGACCGACGAATACAAGCTCCAGCAGGGGTCTGTCCGCTACGGCTGGCACTACACCGACGACTCCATCATTCTGGACGACGCAAACGAGTCCCTGGCGGATGGCAGCCAATGGGCGCGCCCGTAGCTGTACTGGATATCGGCAGCAACTCTGTCCGTTTCGCCGTATTGGAAAAGCGCGATGACGGTTCTTTTTTTGTGCCTGACGGGCGCAAGCAGATCCGCACCACCCGTCTCGGCAAGGGGCTCGACAAGACGGGCCGCCTCTCCCCTGTCTCCATGGCGGACACCGTCCAGGCCTGCCGCCTGTTCTGCGACGAAGCCGAGGCCGCCGGAGCCAGAGCCTACGCCTACGCCACCAGCGCCGTTCGGGACGCCCTGAACCGGCAGGATCTGCTGGACGCCCTGAAAGCCGCCTGTCCCGCCATGCAGCTGTTCCTGCTCTCCGGCGAGGAGGAGGGACGATTGGCCTATCAGGGGGCCATGGGCGGCAGCCGCGGGACGCTTCTGGACATCGGCGGCGGCAGCGCCCAGGTGGTCACGCCCAACTGGTCCGTCAGCTTTCCCACGGGCTGCGTCCGGGCCCAGGACCTCTGCCCGGAGGACACTCTCGAACGGATGCGGGACACCATCTACACCTGGCTCAACGACCGCGTCAAGCTGCCCGGTGCGGCTGCGGCGCCCTTCTTCGGCGTGGGCGGCACCATCACCACCATCGGCGCCCTGCTGCTGCAGCAAAGCCAGTACGACGGCAGCCGACTTTCAACGCTCCGGATCACGCCGGAGCTCCTCGCCGCCCTGCTCGTGCGGCTCTCTGCTTTGGGGGACGAACGCCGCGCCCAAATGCCCCTGCTGGTCCGCCGCCACGACGTGATCCTCCAGGGCGGGCTGATCCTCAGCTGGTTCATGGAAAACCTGCCCATCAAAGCCCTGACCCCCACGGATAGGGGCGGCATGGAGGGTTTCGCCGGCTGGCTGACCAAGCAAGGGATCGCGGAGTAAGACAACATAAAAGGACCGCTAAGAAGTCGATCTCTTAGCGGTCCTTCTTTTGCGCGTCAGTTAGTCCTCGTCCTTCTTGTCGGGGATGCTGATCTCGATGGGCTCGTTGCAGTTGGGGCAGATGAGCCCGTCCGGATTGTCCAGCATATCCTCGTCGAAGTAGATGGTCTCGCCGCAGCTCGGGCAGACGACCTCAAAGAAATCGTCGTCCTCCGGCTCCTCGTCCTCATCGTCCTCGTCCTCGCCGTAGAGGATCTCGTCGTAATCGTCCATGTCATCGTAGATCTCGTCGATGGAATCGTTGAGTTCTTCAATGGCATCGTCGTGATCGCTCAGCTCCTCGGCGATGGTGTCCAGGGCGTCGATGATGGCGTTGAACAGCTTCTTCTGCTTGGCGTCCTCGATCTCCAGGCCCTCCATGAGGCCGTCCAGATACGCAACCTTTTCGGAAATCCTGCTCATAAGCTCCTCCTCGTTTCGTTTGCTGTTACTATGGCTTAGATGCGCTCCATGTATTCGCCGGTACGGGTATCCACACGGATCTTGTCGCCCTGGTTCACGAACAGAGGCACAGCGATATGGTAGCCGGTCTCCAGGACGGCAGGCTTGGTGGTGCCGGTGGCGGTGTCGCCCTTGAAGCCGGGTTCGGTCTCGGTGACCTCCAGAACCACGAAGTTGGGGGCGGCCACGGCGAAGGGGGAACCCTTGTAGGAGCGGACGGTGACGGTGTCGTTCTCCTTGATGAAGTCGATGGCGTCGGCCACCTGCTCATGGTTCAAGGGGATGAGATCGAAGGTCTCGCTGTCCATGAAGTAATAAAGATCGCCGTCGGAATAGGAATAGGTCATCTCTTTGGTCTCGATGCGGGCTTCGGGATACTTGTCCGTGGGGCTGAAGGTGCGCTCCAGCACCGCGCCGGTCATCGCGTTCTTGAGCCGGGTGCGCACGAAGGCCGCGCCCTTGCCGGGCTTCACATGCTGAAAGTCCACAACCGCCCAAACGTTGCCATCGATCTCGACCGTGGTGCCTTTACGAAAATCGCCTGCCATTACCATAGTTTTCTTTTCCTCCCTGTCATTTCTGGTTTGGTTCTGTATGTTATATGGTCAATCCACGCTGAGAAGCTCTTTCGTAGAGCTGACCAGGTTGATCTTTCCCGTTTCTGTGACGACGCAGCAGTCCTCAATGCGCACGCCGAGCTTCCCTTCGATGTAGATGCCCGGCTCCACCGTGATGGTCATGCCCGGCTCGAAGACCCACTCGCTGGCGGTGGAGGCATTGGGCGCCTCGTGGATCATGAGGCCGAAGCCGTGGCCCAGACTGTGGCCGAAGGTCTCGCCGTAGCCCTTAGAGGCGATGTAGTCCCGGGCGACGGCGTCCAGCGCCTTGCCGGTGATGCCGGCTTTCAGGGCGTCCAGAGCCTTCTGCTGGGCGGTGCGGACGATGTCGTAGATCCGCTTGGAGAAGTCGTCCACCTCGCCAACGGCGAAGGTCCGGGTCATGTCGCTGTGGTAGCCGTTGTAGACGCAGCCGAAGTCCAGCACGACCAGATCCCCCTTCTGGAGGCGCCTGTCGCCGGGGATGGCGTGGCACATGGCGCCGTTGGGGCCGGAGCCCACGATGGTGTCGAAGGAGGGGCACTCGCTCCCCAGCTTGGCGTTGATGTAGTCCAGCTCCGCCGCCACTTCCTTCTCGGTCATGCCGCTGCCGATGCGGGTCAAGAGCTGCTTGAAGCCCTCATCCGCCATGTTCTGGGCCCGCTGAAGATTGGTGATCTCGTCCGTCGTCTTGACGAGCCGGGGCTTGCTCATTTCCTCGGAGAAGGGGACGAATTCGTATTCCAGCGCCTTATACTTCTCGAAGGTCGCCACGGTCATGGTGTGGTTTTCGAAGGCCACCCGCTTGCAGCCGTCCGTCTTCAGCAGCTTGTCCACCGTGGGGAGCAGGCCGCCGCGGCCCACTTCCACCACTTCGAAATCCGGGCTCTGTTCCCGGGCCTGGATGGTGTAGCGAAAATCCGTCAGCAGCGACGCATGGTCCATGGTGACCACCAGAGCCGCTTCGTCGCTGGTGAAGCCGGAGTAATACCGAATGGCGGTGAGACCGGTGACCAGCGCCGCGTCCAATCCGTTGTCGCCCAGGAGCTTGCGCAGCTTTTCCACACGCTCTTTCATGCCTTGATTCCTGTCCTCCCTGCAAAGTCCTACCCAAAATGTCAACATATTATATCATGCTGTTTCACATATCACAAGTCTTTTTTTGCGCGGTCCTCCGCCGCCTCCAGCAGGGCCAGACGAAGTTTCAGCACCGCCTTCTTTTCGATCCGGGAGATATAGGACCGGGAGATGCCGATCCGGTCCGCCACCTGCTGCTGGGTCAGGGGCCTTTCCCCGGAAAGGCCGCACCGCAGGGAAAGGACCAGCTTCTCCCGCCGCTTCAGCGTCCGATCCATAAGGGCCCTGAGCCGCTCCCCCTCCAGACGGCGGCTGACCGTCTCGAAGAGCTCCGACCCATCGGTGCCCACCAGGTCCAGCACGGTCCGTTCGTTCCCCTCCCTGTCCCGGCCCAATGCCTCCTCCATGGACACCTCCCCCACCAGCTTCTTCTCCGTCCTGAGGCTCATGCGGATCTCGTTTTCGATGCAGCGG
>JAZRUD010000114.1:0-5628 GCA_045652385.1 Clostridia bacterium | reverse complement strand
GTTGCGGGGGGGGAGGCAGAGCCCCCGCGGGAAGATGTCCCCGCCGTCGTCGAGGCCGGAACCGGCGATGTAGGCGCTGGTGCGCCCGCGGCCGTTGCCTTCAGCCGTTACGAAAGCGTGGGCGCGGTAGATGGGCTGCATGTGCATGGGCTCCCAGATGGGACGGCCCTCTGCGTTGAAGGCTGCCAGTGCGTCCAGGATCTCCATGGGACTGGTCTTGCCGGAAACGGATTTGTACAGATAATCTTGTTCGCCGCGGACCTGGGGCGCCATGGCGTCCTCGTCGATGATCAGGCAGGAGAGCCAGAAGTTGGGCTGGGAGTTCTCTGCGTCGAAGGGGTTCATCTTGACCGGCAGATCGGCAAGACCGGCTTTGTAGCGCTCGTAAATCGCTTTCTTCTGCGCGATATGTTCCTCGAGATAGGGAAGCTGTCCGCGCACGATGCCCGCGACGATATTGCTCATGCGGTAGTTGTAGCCGATCTCCTCATGCTGGTACCAGGGCGCTGCCTCCCGGCTTTGGGTGGACCACTTGCGGACTTTGTTGGCGTCCTCCTCGCGGTCGGTCAGGAACATGCCGCCGGCGCTGCCGGTAATGATCTTGTTACCGTTGAAGGAGATACAGTTGTAGTCGCCCAGCGTTCCGGTTTCGACCCACTCGCCGTTCAGCTTGTACTTTGCGCCGAGGGATTCCGCTGCGTCTTCGACAATCAGCGCACCGTGCGCATCGGCGATCCGCTTGATCTCTTCCATCTTGCCGGGTGTGCCGTAGAGATGGGCCACGATGATCAGGCGAACGTCGGGATAGAGTTCAAATGCCTTGCGCAAAGCAACAGGATCCATATTCCAGGTCCCCGGCTCCGTGTCGATGAACACCGCTTCCCCGTCCTCGTAGGCCACAGGATTAATGGACGCATCGAACGTCATGTCGGAGCAGAACACCCGATGCCCCTGCAGCGTCCCTTGGTTCGGGCGCGCCTGACCATAGAGCTTCTCTCCCGCGAGTTTTGTCGCAAGATGCAGCGCAGCAGTGCCGCAGGAAAGCGCAACGGCATATTTCACGCCGATGCGAGCTGCGATCTGCTTCTCCACCTCGTTGATGTTCGCGCCGACGGTGGAAACCCAATTCGTCTCAATTGCGTTGTCCACCCAATACTGCTCCTGCCCGTGCATGGTGGGCGAGGACAGCCAGACTTTTTTCTCAAAAGGCGTGAGTCCGGCAAAGCGATGGTCTGATAAAAACCGATTCATAGAATGCTCCTTACAGGAAAGAAATCATTTGCACGCAACAAGCAGGCAGGCTCTGCTTTCGACAGAAATCGCGCTCAGACGGCTTTCTGCCGTTCAGCGGGCTGAGGCTCGGCGGCGGGATGATAGGTGGGGGCCATGGCCATCAAGCGATCGCGAATGTCAGCGCGATTGTTATAGGCCGCGTCCATGAGGGCCATCAGCTCCACCAGGAACTGATCGTGATCGAAGGGGATGGGCGAACCGATGTGGATCAGCTTGTTCTCCGTTTTGCGCAGACCTTCCTCCGCCATAAGCTTCTCTTCGTAGAGCTTCTCGCCCGGACGCAGGCCCGTGTAAGCGATCTGGATGTCCACACCGGGCTTGAAGCCGGCCAGTTTGATAAGATTTCGGGCCAGGGTGTCGATCTTCACGGGCTGGCCCATGTCCAACACGAAAATCTCGCCGCCTTCGGCATAGGTCCCCGCCAGCATCACCAAACTCACGGCTTCGGGGATGGTCATGAAGTAGCGGATCACGTCCGGATGGGTCACGGTCACAGGGCCGCCCTTGGCGATCTGCTTTTTGAAGACGGAGATCACGGAGCCGTTGCTGCCCAGCACGTTCCCGAAACGCACCGCCACGAACTCGGTCTTCACATTCCGGAACACTTGCCCGCTGCCGTCCTTATCGGCGTTCTCATAGCCTATGTGAGTGAAGAGCTGGGGGATTTGGTCAGCCTTGCCGGCCTTGATCTTGGCGTTAAAGCATTGAATGACCATCTCGCACAACCGCTTGCTGGCCCCCATCACGTTGGTGGGGTTCACGGCCTTGTCCGTGGAGATGAGCACAAACCGTTCGCAGCCATGGACCATGGCGGCGTAAGCGGTCTTATAGGTGCCGATCACGTTGTTTTTCACAGCTTCACAGGGGCTGTCCTCCATGAGCGGCACGTGCTTGTGGGCTGCGGCATGATAGACGATCTGGGGCCGATAGGTGTCGAATACCTGGAAGATCCGGCGGCTGTCCCGGACGGAGCCGATGAGGGTCACCAGCTTCAGGTCCGGGAAAGCACTCTTCAGCTCCAGCTGGATATCGTAAGCATTATTCTCATAGATATCGAAGATGATGAGCTCTTCGGGATCGTGGGCTGCGATCTGCCGGCAAAGCTCGCTGCCGATGGATCCGCCGCCGCCGGTGACCAGAACCCGTTTACCATGGATGAAATTGAAAACTTCCCGCATATCCGCCTGGACGGGTTCCCGGCCCAGCAGATCCTCCACGGATACGTCCTTCATGGCGGCCATGGTGACCTGGCCGGACACGAGCTGATACAGGCCGGGCAACTGTTTGAGCTCGCAATCCGTTTGGCTGCAGATTCCAAGGATATCCCGCTTCTGCACCGCGGTTGCGCTGGGAATGGCCAGAAAGATCTTGTTCACGTGATATTTTTTCACGTTGACCAAGATGTCGTCCCGACCGCCTGTTATGGGGACGCCCTCCAGATATCTGCCCCATTTGTTGGGATCGTCGTCGATGATGCAAACCACCTTGTTTTCGGGGCGCTCCGTCAATCTCATGTCCCGCAGGATCATCTGACCGGCATCGCCGGCGCCGATGAGCATGACCCGGCCCAAAGTCTCGCTTTGCCGAGTCCGCTGCCGAAACTCAAACCGCAGCAGCCGATAGGAAAACCGCACGCCCGCCAGAAGCAAAAGCTGCAGCACGGAACCCGCAAAATAGTAGGTGGCGGGCATCCGATGGATCAGAACCATGATGCCCACTGTATGGAGCACGCCGGTGAGGATGCAGACCGCCAGCACCCGCATGAACTCCGAAAGGCTCGCGTAGCGCCACAGGCTGCGATACAGCCGGAACGCCGCAAGGAGCAGGACGGTCACCAGCGCGTAGGGGAGGATGAACAGCCGATAGGCGCGGATATAGTCCACCGGGATCATGGAGAACCTGAAGTCGAACCGGCTCCACAAGGCCGCAAACCAGGCGAAGCACACAGCCGCAAAGTCGTACAGCACCATGAGGAACGACAGCACGCGCCACAGTTCGATACGTTTCAGTTTGTTTTCCCGGAAGGTCCCCGGTCGAATAGTTTCTTTGTTATCCATGTATATCTCCTGCCTCAAAAGGAAAGCTCCGTTTCCGATGAGGTCTTGCGCCGCATGGGATCGTAGGTCCGTATATTTGTATGCCTCCGGCACTCAAAGCGTCAAAAAACGCTTCGATAGGCCCTTTTCCTCTTGTGTCGGCCGGTCGGTTCCGGGGCGGCTATGGCCGCGCGCACGTCCGTTCCGGCTTCCTGCTGTATCGTCCGGTCAAAGAAGTTTTCTCAACCCGGCGTTGGTCCGTTTCATGATGGCTGTCCAGTCCTCGGCGTATCGCCTTTGGCTGGTCAGCCAGTCTTTGTACCCCGTCTCCGTACCGTGGATGTCGCTGCCCACGGCCACGATGAGCCCTTCCCGGGTCCATTCCCGAAGATGCCGCATCCCGAAGCGCTGCTTCAGGTTGTCCGCGTTGACCTGGCCCTTCACGCGGTTGAGGCGGAACAGCTGTTCCACCGCTTTGCGGTCGTACCGGACCACATGAGCCAGGACGATCTGAAAGTCCTCGTCGTCCGAGATGGCCTCCACCGAGTCCAGAAGTCCCTCAGACCAGCGAGTGAAGGGCATCTCCAGCAGCAGCACCTTCGTGCCCTGGAGCCGGAGCTCTTTCAGATCCGGCAGCCGATCGATCCCTTCGAAGGCCAGCACCTCGGCCCCCAGCAGCACCCGGGGCCCGTTCTCCGGCGCGTGGGCCATCAACTCCTCGTAGCAGCGCTGGCGCTTTTCCAGAAACCGTTCCACGCTGGTCCTGTGTCCGTAAAAGTGGGATGTGGCGCAGATCAAATCCACCCCGGCCTCCCGCGCCAGCTTCAGCTGCCGCAAAGAGGTCTCCAGCCCGTCGCTGCCGTGATCGCAGCGGGGCAGGATATGGGCATGGAAATCGATCTCCTTCATCCCTGGATCCATCTCTTATTTATTTCTTTCGTACCCGTACTTGTAACCGTACTTGTAACCGTATTTATAGCCGTACTTATATCCGTATTTGTACCCGTACTTGCCGCCCTGCTTCAGGCTGATGTCGTTGATGACCACGCCGCAGATCCGAGCGCCGGCGCTGACCAAAGCGCCCTCAGCTTCCGCCAGATCCCGCTGCTTGGTATGCCCGGAGCGGACCACCAGCACCATGCCATCCACCAGCCGGGACACGATCTGGGCGTCAGCCACCTCGTTGATGGGAGGCAGGTCGATGATGATATAGGCGTACTGCTTGCGGAAACGGTCCATCTCGCTTTGGAACGCTGCTGAAGCCAGCATCTCCGAAGGGTTGGGCGGGATCTTGCCCACGGGCAGGATGGACAGGGGGATCCCCTCCACCCCGTAGACGTTGCACACGTCCACGTTGGCCAGCAGGTCGCTGAGTCCGTTCTTGGTGTGGATGCGCCAGAGCCGGGCCACGTTGGGCTTGCGCATGTCGCAGTCGATCAAGAGCGTGGGCTTGCCCAGCATGGCGAAGGCGATGGCGATGTTGCTGGCGGTGAGGCTCTTGCCCTCGGAGGGGTTGGGACTGGTCACGCCGAAGACACGGCATTCGGATTCGCCCTGGGAAGCCACGCTGTACATCAGGTTGGTCCGAAGCTGGATATAGGACTCCCGGATGGCGAAGGCGCTCTTCCGGGTCAACAGCTTTTTCCGGTTCTCCCGAATGGCCTCCCGGTCGCTCTCCACCCGCTTGACAGGCTTCTTCCTGGCGGGAGCGGAGACCGCCGCCGTGGGTTTCTTTTCGTTAGTTTCCATGGGTGATCTCCTCCTTTACGGACGTGTTCCAGGGCTCCACAGCTTCGCCGGTGATCTCCACATGAGGGATGTTCCCGATGACGGGACAGTTGGTCACCTTGGCGATCTCCTCTGCGGAGTAGATGGTGGTGTCCAGCAGGGCCCTGAGCACGAAGAAGGCCGCGGAAATCACCAGGCCTGCCAGCAGACCGATACCCGCGTTCCGGGTGAGACTGGGGCTGGAGTGTGACTTAGGAGCAGTCGCATAGTCAACGATCTCCACGCCGCCGGCTTGGGTGATGCGGATGATCTCGTCGGGAATATATCGGGCAAAGGTGTTGGCGATGTCGGCGGACAGCTGAGGATTGACGGTGACCACCTTGATCTCCAGCAGCTTAGTCCCCGTAGGTACGTTCACCGAGGTCATATTTTTAAGATTGCCGGGGGTGACGTTGAATTCAACGTATTCGGGATGCTCCGAGTTCAGCCGCTCCGATACTACATCCAACGCCGTGTTGCTCTTGACGATGACCTGATAGAAGTCGGATCGTAGCCATGTCGTTCTGTGAGC
>JAZRUD010000113.1:0-2463 GCA_045652385.1 Clostridia bacterium | reverse complement strand
GTGAGCTTTAGCCCCCCCGACAGCGCCGTGACCGAGTTCGCCATGCCCGACAAGGACGTGGCGGTAGAAGCCGTCTGCGCGCCCATCCTCATCGAGCTTGCGAACGACAGATGGATGTTTACCGGGAATCCCATTACGCCTGACGAGATGAAGGTGTCCCTGGACGGGGTGGACCTGAGCCTGCAGAGAGACGTAGACTATCGTGTCGACTTCCGGGACAATGTGGATGTAGGGAACGCGGCGAAGGTGATCGTGACCATGAGCGACGACCGCGGAGGCCAAAGCGCCACGGCCACGTTCCAAATAACGCCTGCCAACATCTCCGGCGCCGTCGTGACGGCTCCCGACCAGGAGGCGGACGGGACGGAGCAGAAGCCCGACCCCATCGTCACCTGGAACGACAAGGAGCTGAAGAAGGACAAGGATTACGAGATCGTCGGCTATGACAACAACGTGGAGCCCGGGCTCGCCACCGTCACCGTGCGGGGCAAGGGCAACTTCAAGGGCGAGGTCAGCGGGACTTTCCGGATCAAAGAGCCCCCCGCCCACACCGTCACCGCCACGGCGGACCCCGCTGACGGCGGCACGGTTACGGCCGAACCCGCCAGCGCCCCCAAGGGCCAGGAGGTCGAGCTGACGGCCACGCCCAACCAGGGGTATCGATTCAAGGAATGGCAGGTGGTCAAGGGCGGCGTGACCGTCACCGACGACACCTTCACCATGGGCGACGAGGACGTGGAAGTCAAGGCCGTTTTCGAGCTGACGCCCCACACCGTCACCGTCACGGTCGACGGCAACGGCACGGCCTCGGCGGACCCGGAGAGCGCCACCCGGGGCCAGGAGGTCACATTGACCGCCGCGCCCGCAGAGGGGTATGCGTTCAAGGAATGGAAGGTCCTCTCCGGCGGCGTGACCGTCACCGGCGACACCTTCACCATGGGCACCGAGGACGTGGAGATCCAGGCCGTCTTTGAGAAGATCGAGTACGCCGTCACCGGCGGCGGCAGCTGGCGCAAGGACAGCGGCAAGACCCTGACCCTGACCGTGACGCGCACCCCGGACAACGACGCCTGCTTCGGCCACTTCACCGGGGTGCAGATCGACGGAAAGGCCACGAGCGACTTCACCGCCGTCTCCGGCAGCACCATCGTCACCCTGAAGCCCTCGGCCCTGAACGGCCTTACAACGGGGAAGCACACCGTGACCGTCCTTTTTGACGACGGGAAGGTGGAGACCTCCGTGAAGATCCTGGCCGCCTACGACGACGAGACCGGCGTGGGCGACAACAGCCATATGTTCCTCTGGCTGGGGCTGACGGTCTGCGGCCTCATGGGCCTGGCGGGGCTGTATATGGCCCGGCGGAAGTGGATGGAGGGATAAAGCCGTTTCATTGATGAAGAAGACCCTGAAAAAGAAGTTGCTGTGGATCGGGACGGCGGTCCTCGCCGTTCTGGTCCTGGCGGCTTTTAGTCTGTTTCTGCGTTCGGCATGGGTGAACGCCCGCTCCCGGTCGGACTTTCAGGAGCTGGCCCGGATGGTGGTCCGCACCACGGACCCGCCGCCCTCCCGGGCGCCCGTCCTGCCGGAACTGCAGATCGTCATCCCGCCCCCGGCCACGGCCGCGCCCCTTGCCGGGGAAGCCTCGCCCACGCCCCGGCCCACGGCCACGCCCGCGCCCACCCCGGCGCCCACGCCGGCGCCTTTGGCGGATTATGAGGCCCTGTACGCCCTGAACCCGGACTTCTTCGGCTGGATCACCGTGGAGGGGACAGAGGTGGACTATCCCGTGATGTACAGCCCCGACCGGCCGCTCCAGTATCTGGGCCACGATTTCTACGGCAAATTTTCCTACGCGGGGGTGCCCTATCTCTCGCCGGACTGTGACCCTGACGGCAGCTACTATCTCGTCTACGGCCACCACATGAAGGACGGCTCCCTGTTCGCCGGGCTCATGGCCTATGAGGACCCTGCCTTTTGGGCGGAGCACCCCACCTTCCGCTTCGACACCCGCTTCGAGCACAGGATCTACGCCGTGGCGGCCGCCTTCCGCGCCCGGGTGCTGACCAAGGAGGAGCGGGGCTTTCGCTTTTACAGCTATGCCGCCCTGGACGACGAGAAGGCCTTTTCCACGTTCATGACCAACGTCCGCGCCATGGCCGCCTACGACACCGGGATCGAGACCGCCTTCGGCGACGAGATCCTCACCCTCTGCACCTGCGCCTACCACACGGAAAAAGGCCGCTTCGTGGTGGTGGCCAAGCGGGTGGGGTGAGTCCGTTCCAAAACGCAAAACAAAGCGACCGCCGAAAAACGGCGGTCGTTTGCGTTTTGGAAAAGGCTCACTCCTGTTCGGACGGATATTCGTCCTTGCCGGTCAGTTTGCGTTTGACGATCTTGCCCATGCGCTTGAGGGCGTAGGGCCCCACCAGCTTCATCATCTCCTCCGCCGTGTGCATGTCGCTG
>JAZRUD010000112.1:0-2226 GCA_045652385.1 Clostridia bacterium | reverse complement strand
CACGTTGTCGAACAGGATCACGTTCTTCAACTCCGTGGAATTGCCCACCACACAGTTGTCGCCCACGAGCGCGCTGCCGCGAACGAAAGCGCCGGGACGGACCTCGGTTTTATGTCCTATGATACAAGGACCTGCGATGTAGTTGTTGGGATAGATAACGGCGTCCTTGGCGATCCATACGTCTTCTTGAGGATGATCGTACTCCTCCGGGCTCAGCGTGGCGCCCAGATCAAGAATAAAGCCTTTGATGCCGTCAAGGACTTCGTAGGGATACGTTTTTCCCTCGAAAAGAGGGGCGGCTTTGGTGTGAGAAAGATCCAGCAGATCTAAGATCGTATACATAGCTTGCCTTCCTTACTTGACTCGAATGAGTTGTCCTGCTTCGTCCATGGCACGGATGATGGCGTCTACTTCCCGTTCGCAAGCTTCCGACGTAATGGACTCCGCCATGACCCGAAGCACAGGTTCCGTACCGCTCTTTCTCAGCAGAACTCGCCCGGAATTACCCAACCGCTCCTCTGCCGCCTTCACTTCCGCCTGAACGCGCGGGTCGTTCATCGTATCATCCTTGTCCTTGACCACCACGTTTTTCAAGACCTGGGGATACATCTGGCAGGGTTCCGCCAGCCGAGACAGGGTGGTTTTTCTGTCCAGTATTACTTGCATGACCTTGATGGCGGTCAACAGGCCGTCGCCGGTAGTGGCGTATTTGGAAAAGATGATATGGCCGGATTGCTCGCCGCCGATGCGATGGCCGTTGGCACGCATGTTCTCATATACGTACCGATCACCCACGGCGGTCTTTTCATACCCTATACCGCGGGCGTCGAGGGCTTTGTAGAGTCCAAAGTTGCTCATGACGGTGGTAACGACTTTGGAGCTGCCCAGCTTGCCGCGCTCCTGCATATACCCTGCGTAGATGTAGAGTATGTGATCGCCGTTGACCACGTTACCCTTCTCGTCCACAGCCAGGCACCGATCCGCGTCGCCGTCGAAAGCGAAGCCCACGTCGAGGTGGTTTTCCCTTACCAGCTTCTGCAGGTTCTCGATGTGCGTGGAGCCACAGTCCTTATTGATGTTGAGGCCGTCCGGGGTATTCCCCACCACATAGGTGTCTGCGCCCAAAGCGTCAAACACGCTCTTGGCGATCTGCCACGTGGAGCCGTTGGCGGAGTCGAGGCCGACGCGCATATGCTTGTAGGAATGGGTAGCCAGGCTGATGAGGTAGCCGATATAGCGGTTCCGGCCGGCAGCGTAATCGATGGCCTTGCCGATGTTTTCCCGCTCCGCCAAGGGCAGCTCTTCCATCTTGCCGTCCAGATACGTCTCACACATATCCTGGACTTCGTCCTCCATCTTTTCCCCGTTGCCGTTGATCAGCTTGATACCGTTGTCATAATAGGGGTTGTGGCTGGCGGAGATCATGATGCCGCAGTCGAAATCGTCGATGCGCGTGATATAGGACACGCTGGGCGTGGTGGTCACGTGCAGCATATAGGCGTCCGCACCGGAGGCGGTGATGCCGGCGATCAAGGCGTGCTCCAGCATGTAGCCGGAGCGTCGGGTGTCCTTGCCGATGACGATGTTGGCCTTATGTTCCCTGCCGTAATACCAGCCGATGAAGCGGCCGATCTTGTATGCGTGCTCTACGGTCAAAACCTTGTTGACTTCGCCGCGAAAACCGTCTGTACCGAAATATTTGCCCATGATCGCCGCTCCTTACAAAAGTTTGGCAGCTTCGTAATCCATGTAGACGGTTACGTCCGGATGAAGCTGAAGCACAGAGGCAGGAACCTTTTCGGTGACAGGCCCCTGAAGCATCTCCTTCATGATGGGGGCCTTGGCGGGACCGATGGCCATGAGGATGATGGAACGAGCCTGCATGACCGTCTTGACGCCCATCGTGACGGCATGGGTAGGTACTTCGTCGATGGATTTGAAAAACCGTTTGTTGGCTTCCCGGGTGGATTCCGTAAGTTCCACGATATGGGTCAGGGAGCCGAAGGGCGTTCCGGGTTCGTTGAAGCCGATATGGCCGTTGTTGCCGGTGCCCAGAAGCTGCAGGTCGACGCCGCCCGCCGCATCTATCTCCTTATCATAGGCCGCCGGATCGCTTACGTCGATGCCGGAAGGGACCCTGGTACGGGATTTGTCGATGTCGATTTGATCGAAGAGGTTGTGATCCATGAAGTAACGATAGCTCTGATCGTGGGTGCCGTCCAGACC
>JAZRUD010000111.1:0-8586 GCA_045652385.1 Clostridia bacterium | reverse complement strand
ATCAATCTTCTTCGTATCGCTGACCCACGCATATTCCGGAAGCAGCCGGTCAAATTCCATGATGTTTTCTCGGTCCTCATCAGTAGTCAGGTAATCGTCATACCACCTTACGATCCGATCATACAGAACCACAGCGTTTTGCAGCTTCTCTTCCTGCAATTTGCCCGTCAGCTCAAGGCCAAGATTCTGAAGAACGTACTGGTCCCAGATCGGTTTTGACGGATCAATCGTCGCCAGCAGCTTGGAGCTGAACGATGCTTCCACGTTCCCGGTCAGCCGGTACAGTTCCGTAATGATCTGCTCAAAGGAATAATGCTCTGACTTTACCTTGACGAACAGATCGTAGTAGTGCTGCCTCCATTCCTCGTTTCGCCGGATCCGGTAATACCCATTAAAAGCACGCTGGAATTCCGGGGATGACGGGTCTCCGTGCATGATATCGGCATAACGATCAAGACCGAGCCCTCGTGCAAGCTGCGCTTGAAGGACTTCTTTTGCGTTAATCATCCGAGCAGCCTACTCGTTTTCTAATAGGACCAGTGTGATTTTTGAGTACTTCCTTCTTTGGCAAGCTGCTTTATTTGCTTGCGGATACGCTCCACGAAAGGTTCGCTGCTTTATCGGTTTTGTCCATGCTGACAGGGCGGTTTCTTTCAGCCTACAGCGGTTGATTGTCCTTTTTTATCAGATTCAAAAACCTTTGCGCCACAGGGGAAAGGGGCTCGAAATAGGCTATGCCGTAGGGGATCAGGACCGTCGTCGTCAGCATGTGCACCTGGATATCCGGGTGCAGGTCCTGCCAGATGGCCGGGCAGATCAGGCCGTAGCCTTTTTCACGGCAGATTTGAAATATATCTTCGGTGTACATATAGGGGGCATCCAGGATCTGCACGCCGTTCATCGTGAACAGGCTTCGAAGCGTATCCATTTGGGAAGAGACGCCTTCCGGGATCATATATATGGGAGAGATCGAAAGCTCGGACGGATCAATGGCGACCCTTCCCCGCAGAGGATGCTTTTCCGACAGCGCGACGCACAGCGGAGAGTCCAGCAGTTTGATGAACCCGTAGCCCGCAAGGGGGGCGTCGAAGAAAACGCCCTCGGAAAAATCGATCAGCTCGTTTGCCTTGAAGACGGGGTGCTGCTGGTCAGAGAAGCCAACGTATTCGATCCTGACGCTCGGACACTTTGCCTGCATGAGGTGGATATATTTTTTCAGATACCTGTATTTCGTCGTGGGGATCCTGTTGATCCGGATCACGTTTTCCGAATCGGACGTCATGCCGGCGACGCTTTCTATGGTCTCTGAGGACAGCCGCTTGATTCGCACGGCGGCATTGTAGACCACGGCGCCTGCCGGCGTCAGGCTGACGCCGCGCCTTGTCCGGTTCAGCAGGACAGCTCCGATATGCTTTTCCAGAAGGTTCACCTGCTGAGCCAGCGCGGCAGGCGTTATGAACAACGCCTGGGAAGCTTTGGTAAAACTTCCGTAATCCGCAGCCTTTATGAACGCGTCCAGCTGATGATTGTACATAGCATCCTCCGTGAAAAGTCTAAACTATATATTATATTATCAATTCCGTAGATTCTCTGCAATACTGAAAAATGCGAAAATATATAAAAAGAGGCGGTTTTTCAGCCAATGGCCGGTATACGGCAGGGAGGGGCATCATGCTCGGAGCAGAGAAGATCATGTGCGAGATACAGGCTCTTGAGCCGGAGATCATCAGCTGGAGGCGGCAGATCCACCAAATGGCGGAAACCGGGGGCATAGAATTCAGGACCAGCGCCTTCATCAAAGAAAAACTGGAGGAATTCCGTATCCCGTATGACTGCTGCGAGGGCACCGGCGTGGTGGGCATATTGGACACCGGGAAGGAAGGCCCGCATATCGGGCTTCGCGCTGATTTTGACGCGCTTCCCATGCCGGAGGATGCGTACAACCTGAAGCAGAAAAAGACCTGTATTTCCGACACCCCCGATAAGACCTGTCATGCATGCGGTCACGACGCGCACACAGCCATGTTGCTGGGCGCAGCCAAAGTGCTGAGCGCCCACAAGGACGAGCTCTGCGGCGTCGTCTATTTTGCTTTTGAGCCGGGAGAGGAAAACGGGACCGGTTACGGGCAGATGATGAAGGCCCTTGCGCCGTATACGATCGACACCTTCTGGGCCATCCATGTGCTGAACTATTTACCGTCCGGTCAGATTTGCGTGCAAGCCGGCCCCCGGATGGCCGGGGCGTTCCTGGTCGACGTCACCTTCCATGGAAAGGGCGGGCATGGGTCCAGACCCGATCTGTCCGTGAACCCGGTCTTCTGTGCGGCGAACTACCTTACCAACCTTTCCGTGGCCTTCGCCAACCAGATCGACGCCAACGAGACCGTTACCATGGGGATAACCTCCATTTTGGGCGGCAGCATCGCGAACATCATTCCGGACGACGCCAGAGTGATAGGGTCCATGCGCTTCTTCAGCGAGAAGGAAGGGAAAAAGGCCCTCGACCTGGTGAAGGAAGTGGCTGTGGACACCGCCAAATACAGCCGGTGCACGGCCGAATTCAGCCCCATGATGAACTGGATCGGCACGCCGCTCATCAACGACGATTACTATTCCCAAATGGCGGAAGAGAGACTGAAGGGCGTCCTTGGGGAGGACCGTGTCGTACGGGCCGATCCCTGGTATGCGTCCGAATCCTTCGGCCGGTATCTCAGCCAGTGGCCCGGCGTGATGGCCCACCTGGGGATCAGAAACGAAACATTGGGGACCGGCGCAGAGCATCACAACAGCAGGTTCGATGTGGACGAGGGCGTCTTGAAAACAGGCGTGCTTTCCACCATCGAATACGTGCTCGGCGTGCTGGAAAACGGTGTCAAGCCCTGCTGACCAGGGGATGGAAGTGATCCGCTCCGACGAGCGGTTCTCAAAATACCATTATCGGTGCTGAAAGGAGGAACAAACGTGTCAGGGGCAGGGAAGAAAGCCCCCTGGCAGGACCGAGGCGTCTGAAAACCATAATTATATCAAGTAAGGAGATTCGTGTATGGAAACAATCAGACAATTGAACCCGACGCTGTGGGTCTTTGCCGCGCTCCTCATTCTGTGGGTGCTGGTACAGGCCGGATTGTTCGTCAGACTGGCCCTTAATTTCAACAAGAAGAACAAGCTTCTTACCGGACAGGAGATTAAGGACTGCGCAAAGATCGGCTCCACCTCCGTTATCGGACCCGCCATCAACGCGATCGCCATCTGCCTCAGCATGGTCGGTCTGGTAGGCTCGGCCGATACCTTCATGCGATGCGGCGTCATCGGCGCACCTGTGCAGGAGATGTTCCTTGCGCAGCAGGCCGCGACGGTTGCCGGCGTCCAGTTCGGCACGCCCGACTTCACCCCTGACATCATGACCTTCGTGCTCTGGATGCAGGTCTGGGGCACCATCCCCTTCTTTGTACACCTGCTCATTTCCATCAAGCCTCTGGATTACGCCACCAGCAAAGGGACCAGCAAGAAGGCAGGCGCCCCCTCCTTCATGCAGTTTATGGGCGTCGCGGCCCCCATGGCCCTCATGCCCTACTTCATGGTGGGATATCTGCGGAATCAGGGACAGCGGGAAGCTCTCATTGCAGCGTTTATCCTCGGCTGCCTGCTGTATGGTATCCAGAAGAAGACCGGCAGCAAGTTCCTTGCCAACTTCTCCATGATTATATGCATGATTATCGGCATGATCGTGGGCGAACTGGCCCTTGGGTTTTAATCGTTAGGAGGAAATAATTATGTCTGAGAATCAAGAAATCAACAACACTGTATTGACTCCCGAAGAGGATTACAGACAGTCGTTTATGCCGGCAGTGCACAGGATCGGCCGGTTCACCATTCTGGTCGCGTTCTTCCTCAGCATGGCTCCCTTCTGCTACCTGTATTTCGTCAAGGGATTCAGTGCTGTCACCTGGGGCGCGATGTTCGCAGGCGTCGCCGCCGTCGCACCCATGCTGATCGGCGGATGGATCTCCGAGCCCCTCACCTACTGGCCCATTCTCGGCTCCGCCGGCACCTACATGGCGTACCTTTCGGGCAACGTCATGGCCATGAGGTTCCCGGTTGCGACCGCGGTCCAGAAGAACACCAACACCGATATCTCCACCCCCAAGGGACAGGTGGCCACCATCATCGGTATCGCGGTATCCATCGTCATCAACCTGGTGATCCTTCTGATCACCGTGCTCGTGGGCGACAGGATCATGAGCCTCCTGCCCACCCGTGTGCTTCACGCCTTCAACTACTGCATCGTGGGTATGATCGGCGCCATGGTGCTGATGCGTCTCACCATGGGGAAAAATCCCATCACCAAGAATGTCATCGATACCGCTCCCTATATCCTGTGCGGCGTTTTCGCCTACATCCTGGTGAACTTCCTGGTCAAGTCCATCTCCTCCTACGGCGCCCTGATCGGCGTCGGTCTGGCCGTCCTTATCGCCTACTTCAAGTATAGGAAGGCGAAGGCGGAATGGGAAGCTGCCAATCCCAGCTGATCTCCAGGAGGACAGGATGAAATACGTAAATCAATTGGATTATCCGCACGTCCTGTACAAGACCGGCCTCAAGCTGGACTACGATTACTATCTTGCCAACAAGGATAGGATCGACGCGTCCAACTTCGGCCCCCTGACCTTCACGCCCGGCATGAAGCCGCTGACAAACCCCCAGACCACCGTCGCGCCTGCTGGCTGCGGCCTCTGCTGCGCGGTCATGGCGGCTGATATCCTGACGCCGAATTCCACGTTCACGCTGGAGGACGCCTTGGATCTTTCGTACGCTTCCCATGCCAACGAGGGCATCGGAACCGAATACGATCCCTTCGCGCCTGCCTTCGCGGAGAAGATGAACTATGAGTTCCGCGGCGCCAACACGCTGGAAGAGCTGGACGCCTGGCTGGCCACAGGCGGCGTCGCCGTGGTCAAGGCGGGCGGGGATCGGAAGGACGGACACATCGGCATCTTCACCCATGGATGGCATTATATCCTTGCCATCTACAAGAGGCCCGATGGCCGGTACGCCATCCTGGATCCTTCCCAAACGCCCACGAAGTATGAGGAAGAGGGAAGGAAAGGCGTGGTGGAGGTTGACGGCAATATCATCCTCGCCAGCGGAGAGGTGCTGATGGAAGAGACGAAGCTCTTCGATCCGAGGTTCTACCTGTTCAGGCGGAAATGATGGCCCTGTTCCGTTCTCGCCATGGATGAACGGAATGCTGCGGCAAGGAGAGACCTCTCCTTGCCGCAGCCATATCATTTAGGAGGTTAAACATGAAATACGATTTTACCAGTGTTTTCCCGAGGGTGGACGCCATCGCCACGACGTGGCCTAACGGCGGACCGTGGAGCCCGTATTCCGAGAAGGGCGTGAAGCTGAGGGAAGGGTTCGATTTTATCCCCATGTGGGTCGCCGATATGAACTTTCACGCCTGTCCCACGATCCCTCAGGCGATCATCGAACGCGCGAACCACACGACTTACGGCTATTTCATGCCCCGTAAAGAGTACTACGAGGAGATCATCCGCTGGCATGAGCGCCGCTTCGGCGTAACCGGTCTGGGCGCGGAATGTATCGGCTATGAGAACGGCGTCCTGGGCGGCGTCGCCAGCGCGCTCAGGGTGCTGTGCGAAAACGGCGGGAAGGTGCTGGTCCATTCCCCGGTCTACATCGGCTTCACCATGACGCTGAAAAACTATGGCTGGGAAGCCGTTCATTCGCCCCTCGTCAAGGATGAAAACGGCGTGTGGCGCATGGATTATGAAGATATGGATAAGCGGCTGAAGGCCGGAAGCATCCATGTAGCCATATTCTGCTCGCCCCATAATCCCACAGGACGGGTCTGGGAGCGCTGGGAAATAGAGAAGGCCATGGAGGTCTACCGAGCCAACGATTGCTATGTCATCTCCGATGAGATATGGGCCGACCTCATTCTCAAGGGGAACCGTCACATCCCCACCCAAAGCGTCAGCGAAGACGCGCGGATGCGCACGGCCGCCTTCTATGCTCCTTCCAAGACCTTCAATCTGGCGGGACTCGTTGGAAGCTATCACATCATCTACAACAAATACCTGAGGGACAGGGTCCGCAAGGAAAGCTCGCTTTCTCACTATAATTCCATGAACGTCCTCTCCATGCACGCCCTGCTTGGCGCGTACAGGGAGGAAGGATACGAATGGGTGGACGAGCTGTGCACCGTTCTGACGGAGAACGCCGAGTATAGCTACAACTTCATCCAAGACCGTTTCGAGGGCGTGACCCTCGGCAAACCCGAAGGCACCTACATGCTGCTGTTGGATACGACCGATTGGCTGGCTGCCCACGGAAAGAGCTTCGAGGAACTGTTCCATAAAGGTCTGGAATACGGCGTAGGCTGGCAAAACGGGGAGGACTTCTTCCTGAAGAACGGCATCCGCATGAACCTGGCGCTGCCGACCTCCCGTGTAAAGGAAGCCTTCGAGCGCCTGGACCGCTATGTGTTTAACGGAGAATGGTGACAGGAGGAGAAAAGCCATGAAGAAGATCGAAACCGACAAAGCGCCCGGCGCGATCGGCCCATACAGTCAGGGAATGACGGCTTGCGGGCTGGTGTTCACGTCCGGCCAGATCCCTCTGGATCCCGAAACCGGCGCCATCGTGGGGGATACCATCGAGGAGCAGAGCGAGCAGGCGCTCAAAAACCTGAAGGCCGTCCTGGAAGCCGGAAACGCAGCCCTTGAGACCGTAATCAAGACCACCTGCTTCCTGTCCGACATGGGCAACTTCGCTGCCTTCAACGGCATATATGCAAAGTACTTTACCGGCGACTGCCCCGCCCGTTCCTGTGTGGCGGTGAAATCATTGCCGAAGAACGTCCTGGTCGAAGTGGAAGCTATTGCTGTAATCAAGGAGTAATGTCTTCCATAGAACCGGTCCGGACATTTCATCGGCGTGCCACACGAAAAGGGAACACGGCCGTCCGCCGCTGAGTCAGCTATCCCTGCTCGTATCATAAAAGGACTCTGATTTGGATACAATCAGGGTCCCTCTTTTTGCGTCCCTCCTTGTGAAAAAGCCCTGTGCCTGGGGCGGTATGGTTCTCGCGCAGAGAGGGGCAGCTCGGCGAACGGGGCGTTGAATCTCACGTCGTGCATTTTTCAAAAGCAAACAGCGCGTCGCCCGGAAAGCGGTAAGAGGAATCGCACACGTAACCGCGAAGCCAGAGCCTGCCGTCGACCTTGCGAAGATACAGTCCCTTTGGAAAAGCGTCGTCCGGTTCGAGTGTTTCGGACAAAACGGTTACGGCCTGATCCGGCGATCCGTGTGTTCCGGTGAGAATGGAGTTTTGACTCTGGGGCTGATCCATCCACGCAAGGCGGAGGAATACGCCCGTGTCCGGAGGGCAGGGGCGAAACGGCGTTCCCCGGATATGCCGGATCAGTTCGTCCAGCGTCGCCCCGTCTTCCAGGCCGATTTCCTTCAGCGAGGCGATCGCAACCGTCATATCTCCCGGCTGTCCGGCTAAAAAGCGAGGGTGCGCAATGAACGCCTCAGCGTAACGATTGAGCAGGACGCCGCGCGCTTCTATCGTTTGAAGAAGCTGATCCGGTGTATATGGCACTCTTTTCAGCGATATGCTTGTCATATCTTGGAGCAGGCGCGCTGACTGGGCCCTGGCGACAGGATATCCGGGAAATTGCCCATCAGGAAATGCCGGTACTCGGGATGCTCTGCGGCGGATTCGTATTCCTCCCGTATGGTTTTGATATTCCAGGCGCGCATCCTTTCGGGCATCTGCTCATAGCGCATGATGGTGAGGAGCCCCGCTTTCTCCGCCCGCAGGATGGCTTCATAGGCGTCCGGCACGAACTCCACCGTGTCGGTGGGGACCGGAACGGCGCTCGCTGCCGCGTCCGGGATCTGCAGATCGAAATCCGCTTCCGCGATGCGTTCGACGCCATAGATATACCCGGACACGCCCCGGTACGTCTTCTCCAGGGCGTCGGGATAGTATTCCTCCAATCGCTGGACGCCGTTTGGGTCGAAGCCGTAGGGGCCCCATTTCTGCCAGCGGCCCGCATGGACGAAGCCTGTCTCCCGGCAAAACTTTTCCACGGCGTTGCTGAGGTATACGAGGACGTTCTCCCTCTTCCTGGAGAAGTAGATCAGGGGGACCCCATGGTTGGATCTCCTCGGTTCCAGCTGCCGGATGGCGCCTGTGGGCGATGCGTGATAGTACATATAGGCCTCCCTGCTCCCAAACTGGGAAAGGACGCGGTGAAGCGTCCTTTCTGTCCATGTCTTTTTCGGTCTTCCCGGCCGCAATGGGTCTGCCGCCGTATATGAGAGCCGTCAGAACTCCAGATTCTTCTCGGTCTCCTTGGAGAAGACGTGGGCCACGTTCCCCTTGAAGCCGAAGCGCACGATGTCGCCCATCTCGAAGTTGTTCGTCATGTCCGCCGTGGGCACGATGATGATCACGTCCCGGCCCTCCGCGTTCACATGGAGGTGCACGCTGGAGCCCATCATCTCGGCCACGTCCACCCGGGCCTCCACGCCCGCGTCCGCCACGTCCGT
>JAZRUD010000110.1:0-1883 GCA_045652385.1 Clostridia bacterium | reverse complement strand
CTCGACCCCCGGCCCGGGTATCTTGCGGGTCGCAGCGATCCCTACGGCTTCCCCTACGCCGGCAAGGACGTGCGCTTCTATGTGAAGGACGGGATCCTGCAGGTCTTCGACGTGGTGGACGAGCCATGAAGCGATTTCTTGCCCTGTTCCTGACAGCACTTCTCCTGCTCCCGGGCTGTCACCAGCCCCAGGCAAAGACGGACCCGGCGAAGCTGTATGGGGGGTCCATCGAGGCGGATACGGTGAATCTCGTCTTCCTGGCCGTGGGCCAGGGCGACGCCTGTCTCGTCGCCTTCCCCACCGGGGAAAGGATCATGATCGACACGGGCCCCTTCGAGAGCCGGGACAAGGTGGTGGATCAGCTCCACGCCCTGGGGGTGGACAGGCTGGACGCGATCTTCGTGACCCACGGCCACGCCGACCACACGGGGAACCTGCTGACGCTGGTGCGCCGGTTCGACGTTGCGGTAGTCTATCACGGCGGCGGCGAGGGGGACTACGGCGACCTTTTGGACAAGGTCCGCCGCCGGGGCGCGAAGATCATGCCCCTTCTCGAGGGGGACGCGGTGGCCTACGGCGACGCGGTCCTCACGGTCCTGAGCCCCTTGAAGAACCGGACCTACGACGACATCAACGGCTCCTCCGCCGTCCTGCGGCTGACCTACGGGGACAACGCAGCCCTGTTCATGGCGGACGCCACCATGCAGACGGAGGAGTACATGCTTTTTCGCTATCATCGGGCGGAGCTCCAGGCGGACGTGCTGAAGGTGGGCCATCACGGCTCCCCCTCCTCCTCGTCCCTCCGGTTCCTGCATGTGGTCTCCCCCGCCCTGGCCGTCATCAGCGTGGGACGGGACAACGAATACGGGCATCCGGCCCCGGAGGTCCTGCTGGGCCTGAGTTTGACGGGGAGCCGGATTCTTCGGACTGACGATCGGCCCGCCGTGCAAATTACTCTTGACGGAAGGGAAGCCCGGGTGGTAGAATAGGCCCGATATTGAAAACGCTGAGAACGGGAAAAGGTCCCCAGAGGCGGCCAAAGAGAGCTCCGGTCAGGTGAAAGCGGAGCGCCGAAGAAGGGATACGGTTCGCCCGGGAGCGGCGCGGGGGAAATGGGGCGGCAGCCCCACGGTAGTTCGCGACGGGAAAGCCCGATACAGCTTTTGAAAGGCCGCCCTTTCGGCGGTGAACTTGGGGTGGTACCACGACGCGCTTCGTCCCTTTGGACGAGGCGCGTTTTATTTGAAAGCAACGAGAAGGAGACAAAGAATGGAAAACGATCTGGTACGGATTCGCGAGGAGGCCCAGAAGAAGCTGGCCGCCATGCGCGAGGAATGCGATCTTCAGGCGCTGCAGCAGCAGCTCTTCGGCAAGGCCGGGGAGCTGACCGGCATCCTGCGGACCATGGGCAAGCTCAGCAAGGAGGAGCGGGCCCAGCTGGGCGCCAGCGTGAACAAGCTCAAGCAGGAGCTGGAGGCGGCCATGGAGGTGCGCCGGGCCGAGTTCAGGAAGAAGGCCCAGGAGCTGCGGTTCCAGCAGGAGGCTTTGGACGTGACCGAGGCGGGAGTGAACCCCGTGGCTATGGGCCATCTGCACCCCATGACCAGGACCTACCGGACCATCCGGGACGCCCTCGTCGGCATGGGCTTCCAGGTCTTCGACGGGCCGGAGATGGGGGTGGGTGACAACAACTTCACCCTGCTGAACCTGCCCCTCGACCATCCCGCCCGGGATATGCAGGACACCTTCTATATCAACGACAAGGTGCTGCTTCGGACCCATACCTCCCCCTGCGAGATCCGGGCGCTGCAGACCTTCAAGCCCCCCTTCCGGTTCCTCATGCCGGGGCGCGTGTTCCGGGTGGACGAGGTGGACGCCTCCCA
>JAZRUD010000109.1:0-4521 GCA_045652385.1 Clostridia bacterium | reverse complement strand
CTTCGGCAACTACCTGGTGGTGGGCACCACGGGCAAAGGGGCGGACGGTACGGAGACCAGTCCCAAGATATACTGCATCAAGGTGGAGTAGGCCGCCGGTATGGCGTCAGCCCATTTGGGGGAATTGTTTTCTCGGGTATATTTTGTAGGTTGAAATGGCGCAGAATGCGCCATTTCTTTTTACATAAGTGCATAAGTGCCGCAAATTAACCGCGTTTCCGACCACTCGCGGTACATAGTACAGCTTCGAGTCGGAGAACGCGGTTTCTGCCATCCATCTTGGCGGCCTGCTTGAATAAGCGTTGGTATTATCACATAGCCTTTCCCGAAAGGGGAGGGCTTTTTGTATGCGCATACTTCTGGTGGGGCAGCCCAACTGTGGCAAGACCACCCTGTTCAACCGTCTCACAGGGCGGCAGGAGCATACGGGGAATCGGGCGGGAGTGACGGTAAGCTGCACCCGAGGCCGGCTCAAAGGGACGGGCGCAGAGCTGGTGGACCTGCCGGGCCTCTATAGCTTTACCGGCGGCGGAGCGGACGAGGCGGCGGCGCGGCAAGCCGTCCAAAATGAGAGGCCGGATCTGATTCTGAACGTGGTGGACAGCACCGCCCTGGCGCGAGGGCTGACGCTTACGCTGCAGCTGCTGTCCCTTCGTCGCCCCACGGCAGTGCTTCTGAACATGGCGGACGAAGCTCGGAAGAAGGGTATTCGCATCGACGCTGAAAAGCTGTCCCGGCGGTTGGGCGTACCCGTCCATCCTGTCAGCGCTCGGACAGGGGAGGGATTGGACTTTCCTCTGACAGGACAGGTATCCGGCCTGTACGTACCCGACGGTCAGGAGGAACTGTATCGCCTGGCCCGGGAGCTTATCCATGACGCTGTGGAGCGCAAAGACGGGCCTCCAAGACAAGGCGCGGATAGGCTGTTCCTTCACCCCTTATGGGGGCTGCCCATCTTCGCCGTGATCCTGGGGCTGGTGTTTCTTACAGCGTTTCAATGGATCGGTCCCTGGCTGAGCCGAGGGGTGGAGCTGCTGACGGATCGGCTGCGGGACGCGCTTTCGGGTACGATTCTCGATATGCCGGTGCTCACGGACGGCCTTTTGGGCAGCGCCGGATACGTGCTTTCGTTCCTGCCCGTTATCACAGTTCTGTCCCTGCTGCTGACTCTGCTGGAGGACGTGGGGTATCTCCCTCGGGCGGCGTTTCTGCTGGACGGTCAGCTCAGAAAGCTGGGATTGGACGGCCGCTGCGCGGTGCCCCTGCTGCTGGGCTTCGGGTGCACGGTCCCCGCCGTGATGGCCACCCGGACTCTGCCGGAAAAGGAGCTGCGAACGCGCTTGGTCCGCCTGCTGCCCTTCGTACCCTGCTCGGCCCGGCTGCCCTTTCTCTTGTTGCTGGGCGGCGTGCTTTTTCGGGGCCGACCGTCCCGGGGCGCGCTGCTGTTCTGCGGACTGAGCCTCCTTGTCGGCATAGCCTATGGTTCCTTGATCCCCGCCAGCGCCCATAGCGCCTTCTATCTGGAGCTGCCGCCCTTTCGGCTGCCTCGTCTGGCCAGCGTGCTCAGGGAGACGGAAAAGCATCTGGACCGTTTTTTGCGGCGTGCCGGGCTGATCCTGCTGCCCGCGGCCTTCCTGCTGTGGACCGCTTCCTACGTGAACGCGTCCTTCCGTCCGGTCACGGCGGGGGAGGAAAGCTTGCTTTCTGCCATGGGTCGGATCCTGCTGCCGCTGCTTGAACCCCTGGGTTTTGACGATTGGCGGGCGGGAGTGATCCTTCTGTCAGGCGCAGCGGCCAAGGAGACCATGGCCTCCGCGGCGGCTTTGTTTCTGGACCAGGGGCTGCGTTTGAGCTGGCAGCAGGCCGTCGTTCTGGGCGCAGTGGCAATGTTGCTGCCGCCGTGTCTCGGAACCGTCATGACGGTGCGGGGGGAGCTGGGCGCCGGGGAGGCGGGGAAATTGATCCTTCGTCAGTTGGTCATCGCCTGGACAGTTGGATTCGTTTTGCATTGGCTCCTGCATTTTGTGAGCGCCGTTTTCCCCTGAATGGGGCAAAATCAGGAAAAAAACGAAATGATTTTGCAGCCCGGCCTTTTCACTCTTGCATTTTCGACGCGCATGGAGTAACATACGAATATATATACCGGAGAAATATATGAAACTGCTGCTGACCAATGACGACGGCATCCTGTCCCCGGGCATGGGAGCGTTGCTGGACGAACTGGGGCCGGATCATCGGCTGTTCGTGTCTGCGCCGGACCGACAGCGCAGCGCCGCCGGAGCGTCCATGACCATCCGTGCGGATCTGTATGCCGCATCCTATACCTTTCCCGATCACCCTGATGTGCCGGCCTATGCTGTGTCCGGCACGCCGGTGGACTGTGTGCGGCTCGGTTTCGGCAGCCTGTTCCCCCGGCCTGACGCGGTGATCTCCGGCATCAACCTGGGGCCCAATCGGGGCACGGACGTGCTCTATTCCGGCACCTGCGGCGCAGCCCAGGAGGCGGCTGTCCATGGGTATCCCGCCCTGGCCATGTCCCTGGACGGGCGGCATGATCGACCCTTCGTCCACTTCGAGACGGCGGCGAAGCTGGCGCGCCGGGGGCTGGAACTGCTGCAAAGGAAGCCGCTGCCCTTCGGCGGGTATTACAGCATCAACGTGCCGGACCTGCCTCTTTCCAAGCTGAGAGGCGTCCGCTATGGGCATTTGGGGAAGGTGCTCTATGAGGCGATATATGAGAAGCGCCGGGATCGGGAGGGCCGCTTGGTATACTATGAATGCGGCGGACGCATTCCAAACGGAGACGCGTTTCGGGACACGGACGAATACTGGCTGGAACGGGGCTACGCCACCGTGACGGCCTTGGGCTTCGACTGCGCCGTACCCCTTTCGGGGGCGGAGGAAGAGGAAATTTCGGGACCATTGAAAGGCATACTATCATGAATAACCTGCTGAACGAGATCCAAAAGCGGCTGCCCAGCTTCTCCAAGGGCCAGCTGCGCATCGCCAACTTCATCACGTCCTCCTATGAGCAGGCCGCCTTCATGACCGCCGCCAAACTGGGGGAGACCGTGGGCGTGTCCGAATCCACGGTGGTCCGCTTCGCCTACGCGCTGGGACTGGACGGCTATCCTGCCCTGCAGGATCGGATGCAGGAGATGGTCCTGGGTCGTCTCACCTCCGTGCAGCGGGCCCAGCTCGCCTCAGGCATCAAGAAGAACGAGGTGTTCAAGACCGTCCTCAACACCGATATGAACTCCATCCGCATCACCATGGAGATGGCGGACGAGGAGCAGTTCGAGGAGGCCGTGGAGACCATCCTGAAGGCCCGGAAGGTCTACGTGCTGGGCCTTCGGTCCGCTATGCCGCTCGCCATGTTCCTGGCCTACTATCTCGACTATATCTGCGGGAACGTGATCACCTTCTCCGCCAACTTGCAGGACCTCAGGGAGACCATGGTCCGCATGGACGATCGGGACGCTTTCATCTGTATAAGTTTTCCGCGCTACAGCACCCGCACCGCCGAGGCCATGGCCTACGCCAAGTCTCGGGGCGCCAAGACCATCGCCCTCACGGACAAGCTGGATTCGCCCATTGGCGCCATGGCCGACGTGGTCCTGCTGGCGAAGTCCGACATGGCCTCCTTCGCCGACTCCCTGACCGCGCCCCTTTCGGTCATCAACGCCATCATCGTGGCCGCCGGGCTCCAAAGCGAGAAGGAGGTCCAGGAGCACTTGCGGGAGCTGGAGAACGTGTGGAACCGGGATCAGGTGTATCTCACAGACGGAGGGGACGGTCGATGAGCCCCCTGTCCGTAGCGATCATCGGCGGCGGCGCGGCGGGGCAGATGGCAGCAATATGCGCCGCCCGAAACGGTCATCGGGTCACCCTCCTCGAGAAGAACGAGAAGCTGGGCAAGAAGCTGTACATCACCGGCAAGGGCCGCTGCAACGTGACCAACGATTGCGGGCGGGACGGGTTTTTCGCGAACGTGATCCGCAACCCCCGCTTCCTTTACAGCGCCTACGCCGCTTTCGATGAGCGGGACATGATGGCCTTTCTCGAAGGGCACGGATGCCCGGTGAAGGTGGAGCGGGGCCAGCGGGTGTTCCCCGTATCGGACAAGTCCAGCGACGTGCAGAAGGCTCTGGACCGAGCGCTGAAAGCGGCGGGCGTCGGTATCCGCCTGAACACAGACGTACGGGAGATACTGACCCGGGATGGGTCCGTGTGCGGCGTGCGAACGGATCGGGGCTTGGAGCCTTATGATCGGGTCATATTGACCACCGGGGGCCTCAGCTATCCGTCCACAGGGTCCACGGGGGCGGGGTTCGGGATGGCGAAAGCCCTGGGGCACACGGCGACGCCCCTGTATCCTTCTCTGGTGCCCCTGGAGACCGTAGAGAGCTGGCCCTTCGCCCTGTCCGGCATCACCTTGAAGAACGTGCGGCTGACGGCGAAGAAGGGCGGCAAAACGATTTATTCGGAGCAGGGAGAGGTGCTGCTGACCCACTTCGGCGT
>JAZRUD010000108.1:0-2087 GCA_045652385.1 Clostridia bacterium | reverse complement strand
CAATCCCCAGGGGTGATGATGACCCGGCGATTGGGCTCCTCGCCCTCGCTGTGGGTGGTGACGCCCCGGAAGCTCTGGAGCGCGGAATGGATGACCCGGCGCTCGTAGGGGTTCATGGGCTCCATGGCGAAGGATCGGCCGGACTTGGCCACCTTCAGGGCGTTGCGGCGAGCCAGGCGCTTGAGGGTATCCTCCCGACGGGCCCGGTAGCCCTCGGTGTCGATGGAGATGCGGCGGTAACCGTTCTCCTTGCGATCCTTGTTTTCATAGAGGGAGACGATGTACTGGAGAGCGTCCAATGTCTCGCCCCGGCGCCCGATGAGCAATCCATCGGTGTCGGAGTCGATCTTGAGCTTGATCCCCTCCTCGTTCTCGAAGGCGGACACGGTGCCGTTGACGCCCATCTTGCCCAAGAGCTCCTGCAGGAACCTGGCGGAATCCAGCTCCTCGGCCAGCTCCTTGGAATAGGGCAGCTCCTCCACGGGGGCGGGAGCTTCTTTCTCCTCACGGGGCTGCTCCCGGCGGCGGTCCGAACGCTTGTCGCCGCGGCCCCGACCGTCACGCCGATCGTCCTTGCGGTCCCGACGCTCCCGGCGCTCTTCCCGCTGCTCCCGACGCTCCTCGTTGATGGCGGAAAAGTCGGGGACCACCGGGGTCTCCCGCTCCACCAGGCGCACGATGGCGTTGCGGGCGCCGAAGCCGAAGATGCCCTTGCTTTCACTCTGCACGGTGATGATGTCCACCTGGTCGATGGTGACGCCCATCTCGTTCAGGCCGTGGAAGATCGCTTCGTCCACCGTCCTGCCGGAAAATTCCATACTTCTCATGGGTCAGTTTTTCTCCTTTATCTGCTTAGCCGCCCGCTTGCGCTTGTCGCGCTCGATGATGTCGGGGAGCTTTTTGTTGATGATGACGTTGATGGCCGTGGCGATGACGTTGCTGAGGATCCAGTAGATGGAGAAGGTGGCGTCATACTGCCAGCAGAAGAACACGGACATGGCGGGCATGATGTACATCATGGTCTTGCCCATGTTGGCCGCCTACGCGTTGGGATTGTTGGTATCCTGTTGCTTGTTGTTCTTGTTCTGCTGCTGCATGGACACCCAGGACACCAGGAAGGACGTGCCGCCGGCCAGGATGGGCAAAATGGCATAGCCGTTCACATAGCCCTTGTAGGCGTCGATGCAGGGGCCCATGATGGCCTCATAGGCGGTCAAAAAGGCGGTGTTGTCCTCGGCGAATGTCAGGGCGCCGGCGGCGTCCTTCACGAAGAAGCCCATCCGAAGGAGCAGCTCGTCGAAGGCCTGCTGATGCTCGGTATAGAAGATGAACTTGTCGATGTAGGTGGCCTTGGTGGCGGCGAAGGTGCGCCAGAACTGCTCGCCGGTGAGAACGGCGGAGCTGGTCAGATTGTCAGGACGCCAGATGTTGAGAATCCACAAAAACTTGTACTGGTTGAACAGCTCGATGCCGGCCTGAGGATTCTTGTCCATGGTGAGCAAAAGAGAGAGCATCTGCTCGTTGGACCAGGCGCGGAAGGCGTTGATGAACATGAACAGCAGGGGCATCATGATGAGCAGCGGAAGGCAGCCGGACATGGTGCTGACGCCCTTCTCCTTCATGAGCTTGCTGCGCTCCTGGTTCATGCGCTTGGGGTCGTTCTGATACTTCTTCATGAGGCGATCCAAATCCGGCTGGATCTCCTGCATCTGCACGGAGGACTTGCGGGACTTGATATCGCTGAAGATGGTCAGGCAGCGAACGCCCAGGGTGAAGAGAAAGATGGTGAGAACGATGGCGTAGGAGGCCTGCATCCCCGAGGATACGATGGTCTCGTACAGCCACCGCATGCCGGCCAGCAGCCAGCGGGTGAGAAAGAAGGAATTAGTCAATGTAGCTCTCCTTTATAAGCTGTGCCGATTCAGGGAACGGGGTCGTAGCCGCCCTTGCAGAAGGGGTTGCAGCGGAGGATCCGCCAGATGGCCAGGCCCGTGCCCTTCAGGGCACCGTATTTCGTGATCGCCTCCCAGGCATACTGGGAGCAGGTGGGGGTAAAGCGACAGTGGGCGGGAAAACAGGGAGAGATA
>JAZRUD010000107.1:0-2085 GCA_045652385.1 Clostridia bacterium | reverse complement strand
TACTTCGCGGCGATGCGGACCCCCGCGGCCTCGTCGTAGACCAATATGCCGTAGGCCTTGCCGCCGGCCTCGTAGAAGGTCCGGCCCGGGAAGGCGGCTTTGTCGATAACGGCCAGATCCTGGAGCACCTCCTCGGCCTGGGCCGGGGTGACGATGAACATATCCCCCTTCGTCACGCTGGCGGGCTCGAACATGGCGTCCACGAAGAGCTGGGGCTCCACGAATTTGATGTTCTTCGGCAGGTCCTCCTCCAGGACCGCGGCCAAGGCGTCCCGGTTTATTGCGTCCAGATCCGCGTACAGGATCACCTTCTTCGACGCCGGCGCGTCGGTGATGAGGGAGACGATCCAGGCCCAGAACACCGCGCTCAGAACGGCCCAGAGCACGTAGCGGTGGAGGTTTTTCAAAATGCCCTTCATAGCTGCGCCTCCTTCGCCTCGAAGGCCACGATGCAGTCGTAGACCGTCTCCACCGTGCCCGTGAAAACGTCCGGCAGCCGGGCGGCCTTCTCGTCGCTGAGGGTGAGCATGATCTCGTGGAAGTCCTCCTTGAGGCGGACCTTGCGGATGCTGACGCCCTTCTTCACCCGGTAGACCCCGGGGAGCTTCTCGAACCGGCCGGAGAACGTTTCCCGGGGGCCGGTGAGCATGAGCTCCGCGTGGCGGGCCCTGGCCCGGGCGTCGTCCAGGCGGCTGTGGGACAAAAAGATCACGATCCAGCCCGCGAGGATGGAGGTCCCCACGGTGAGGGGCAACGTCACGTCCTCGTTTTGCCGGGTGGTGAAGCAGCAGCAGAGGACGCAGAGGACCAGGCCCGAAACGGCCACGATCAGCATGGTCCGCCGGGTCCGCCCTTCGGCGGCCCGAGCGCGGGTCAGCTCTTCCGGTTCATAGAGAGAAAGCATGTTCATATCTGTATTTATAGCATAGATCGGCGCCGATGAAAAGGCGTATCTTGACAAACCTGCCCCCAATAGGTATACCATTATATATAAACAACCGTTTGGAAGGGGGAAACAACATGGTCAAACGTGTATTCGTCCTGCTGCTCTGCGCGCTGCTGGCGGTGTCCTGCTTCGCCTGCAAGAAGAAGGCCGCCGAGGAGGCCGCGCCCACCGCCGAGCCCACCGCCGAACCCACCCCCGCGCCGCCGGAGGAGTGGGTGATCGACGATCCCCTGCTGAAGACCGACTACGCCGTGACGGACAACGCCCGGGTGTTCTACGAGATCTTCGTGGGCTCCTTCGCCGACTCCGACGGGGACGGCATCGGGGACCTGAGGGGCATCATCGACCGGTTCGACTACCTCAACGACGGGGACCCCAACTCCGGCAAGTCCCTGGGCATCGAGGGCATCTGGCTCTCCCCCATCTTCGACTCCCCTTCCTATCATAAGTATGACGTGAAGGACTACTACACCATCGATCCCCAGTTCGGCACCCAGGCGGATCTGGACGAGCTCATCGCCCTCTGCCATCAGCGGGGCGTGAAGCTGATATTGGACATGGTCATCAACCACACCGCCCGCTCCAACGCCTGGTTCGGCGCCTTCACCAAGGCCCACCGGCAGGAGCTGAAGGACGATCCCTATTACGATTTCTACACCTATTATACCCAGGGCGAGAAAGCGCCTGCGGGCCGGGCCTTCTCCGCCCTGTCCGGCACCAATATCTACTATGAGTGCAACTTCGACGGGGGCATGCCCGAGCTGAACTTCGACAACCCCACCGTCCGGGAGGAGATTCTGAAGGTCTCCCGGTACTATCTGGACCGGGGCATCGACGGCTTTAGATTCGACGCCGCCAAGTACGTGTACTACGGGGACCATTCCAAGAGCGTGGCCTTCTGGAAGGAGTATCTGGAGGTCCTCAGGGCCGAGTACCCGGGGCTCTACACCGTGGCCGAGGTCTGGGACCCGGACACCATCACGGGCATCTACTACCCCGCCAGCAACTGCTTCAACTTCACCGCCTCCGGCTCCGAGGGCCGCTTTGCCACCGCCGCCAAGCAGGGGAACGCGGGCGCCCTCACGAAATACGTGGAGCAGTATCTCACCTCCATCGCGGGTAAGAACCCCGACGCCATG
>JAZRUD010000106.1:0-2858 GCA_045652385.1 Clostridia bacterium | reverse complement strand
CGGGCAAGGCCAGGGTCCACGGTCTGGAGGGCGTGAGCTTCACCGCCCGGGTGATGGAACCTGCGCCAAAGCTGGACGAAGACGATCTGATGAGGGAGCCCGTGTCGAACTCCGGCGCCCTCCAGGAGGCGTGGACCTTCGTGGGCCAGCTTCAGGACGGGTACACCCGCTTCCTGGCCGCCGAGCGGGAGGAGGACGGAGTGAAGATACTCACCACCTTCCTGGACGGGGAGGAGTTCATGGCCAACTGGGGCTTCGGAGAGGACAATCGGGGCAACTCCATCCATCCCGAAGCCCGGGGGCTGATCCTTCGGGACGGCGATGCCTACACCGCGAAGCAGGAGAACGTGCTGGACGTGGTGGGCCGCTGCGATCTCACCCTGGACGGCAAGACGACGGATTGCATCGCCGTCATGGACCTGAGCATGTATATGGAGGGCGTGGCGTCCCTGCAGTTCATCGATAGGAACGGCCGGACCCTGCTCTGGCAGCGGTACAACCGGGACGATTGGGAACTGGATCGCTACGGCAAGCGCTGGACGGAGCTGCTGCCTGAGAACGACAGGATTACCGTCAACGGCGTCACCTACGTCCACTGGTACGATTGCCTGTATCTTAGGTGAAGCTCGATTTGAAACAGAAGGGGAAGGGTTTGCCCTTCCCGCTTTTCTTGACAAAAGCACGAAAAACGCTATAATCGTATACAATATATCGGAACGAGGAAGGGGAACGCCTATGGATAAGCTGGACGTGGCATTGCTGGAGCTGCTGGAGGAGGACGCCCGCCGGACGCCCGAACAGGTGGGCGTGCTGCTGGGCATGAGCACGGCGGAAGCCAAAGCCCGCATCGAAGGGTTGGAGGCCGCCGGAGTCATCCGGGGCTACACGATCCTGGTGGATCAGGAGCATCTTCCGGAGGAGACCATCAGCGCCCTCATCGAGGTGAAGGTGCAGCCGGAGCGGAACCGGGGCTTCGACGCCATCGCCGAGCAGCTCTACCGCTTTGACGAGGTGAAGGCCTGCTACCTCATGTCCGGGGCCTACGACCTCATGCTCATCGTGGAGGGCAGGAACATCCGTTCCGTGTCCCGGTTCGTGGCGGAGCGGTTATCCATCCTGGACAACGTCCAGAGCTGCGCTACCCACTTCATCCTCAAGCGCTACAAGACCGACGGCGTCATCTTCGAGAAGGAGCCGGGGGATAAGCGCATGGTGGTGAGCCTATGAACTTCGACGCCCTGATCTCCGAAAGAGCGAAGGCCATCCAGCCCTCGCCCATACGAAGGTTCTTCGACCTTGCCAACGCCATGGAGGGCACCGTCTCTCTGGGCATCGGCGAGCCGGATTTCGTGACCTCCTGGCACATCCGGGACGCGGCCATGGCGTCCCTTCGGGCGGGGGAGACCGCCTATACCCCCAACGCGGGCACGCCCCAGCTTCGCCAGGCCATCGCAGACTATCTCTACGCCCGTTTCGGTCTTTCCTACGATCCCAAGACGGAGATCTTCGTCACCGTGGGCGCGTCGGAGGCCATCGACCTGGCCCTTCGCATACTGGTGGATCCCGGCGACGAGGTGCTGATTCCGGACCCCAGCTACATCTCCTACAGCCCCGGCGCGCTCCTGGCCGGAGGGAAAAGCGTGCTGCTGCCCACCTACGCCGAGGACGGCTTCGCCCTCAGGGGGGACGTACTTGAAAGCGCCCTCACCCCGCGGACCAAGGCCCTGGTGCTGCCCTACCCCAACAACCCCACCGGCGGGATCATGACCCGGCCGCAGCTGGAGGAGCTGGCGGCGGTCCTCGAAAAGACCAACGTGCCCGTGATCTCCGACGAGATCTACGGGGAGCTGACCTATTCCGGCGACCATGCGTCCATCGCTCAGATCCCGGGCATGAAGGAAAGGACCATCCTCATCTCCGGCTTTTCCAAAGCCTTCGCCATGACCGGCTGGCGGCTGGGGTTCGTGGCCGCGGATAAGCGGTTCGTCTCCCAGATGCTGAAGGTCCATCAGTACGTGATCATGTGCGCCTCCACCATGAGTCAGGCGGCCGCCGCCGAAGCCCTGAACGGGCTCCTGCGGGGCGAATTCGACGACGTGGAGAAGATGCGCCGGGCCTACGATCAGCGGCGGCGGTACATCTACAATCGGCTCAACGGCATGGGGCTCCATTGCTTCGAGCCCCGGGGCGCGTTCTATATCTTCCCGGACATCACCTCCACGGGCCTCACCTCCGAGCAGTTCGCCGAAGCGCTCCTTAGGGAGGAGCGGGTGGCCGTGGTGCCGGGCAACGCCTTCGGCAGCCGGGGCGAGGGCTTCGTCCGCTGCTCCTACGCGGCCAGCCTCAAGAACATCGAGGAAGCCATGGACCGCTTGGAGCGATTCGTGCAGCGGCATAGGTAAAAACCGCCCCTTTCTGCAGAACGGGCGGCCGAAAACACAAAGAAACTTAAGTGAGCATACTCTCCTTAAGTTTCTTTTTATATCGAGAAACAGTTCACGCAGAGATATCGACTATATGTTCGCCTTGTCGAACAGGAAGCTCTGGGCGGAATAGAGGCTGTGCCGCCCGCTGCAGGCGAAGCTCACCGCGCTGACCAGGGCGAAGAAGGGCAGCCCCGCGCCGCCGAAGAGCTCTATGCTCAGCAGCACGCTGGCGATGGGGCAGTTCACCACCCCGCAAAAGAGCCCGACCATGCACAGGCCCGCCCCAAAGGAGGGAGAGAGCCCCACCAGCGGCCCCAGCAGGCACCCCATGGTGGACCCCACGAAGAAGGAGGGCACGATCTCGCCGCCCTTCATGCCGCAGCCCAGGGTGACGGCAGTCAGCAGCAGCTTCACGATCCCGTCGTAAGGCAG
>JAZRUD010000105.1:0-6172 GCA_045652385.1 Clostridia bacterium | reverse complement strand
GCTCCCGATCGTAGTCCACCAAAACCTTGGGTCGCCAGCCCTCCGTGCGCAGCGCGGCGTAGAGCTCCGCCGCGAAATCCTCCTGCCGATGGAGGAGGAAGCCGTACTCCCCGGCCAGGATGGCTTCGCACTGCTGCCGGGTGATAAGCAGGCTCTTCTTGGCGATGAACTGACCGTTCTTGTGCTTGCGCTCGAACTTGATGACCTTGTCGGACATGTCGTAGATGCGGATGCGGTACTTGTCCCGAAACTCCACGCCGTCGGCTTTCTCCCCCACCGCCCTCTCGAAGGGCGTGTCGAAGTAGAGGCTGCGGATGAAATAGGTGCCGCCGTTCTTCACCGCATGGGGGTCCTGGGACAGGGTAAGCCGAAGTCGGGTGGCCAGATATTCCGCCTCCCCCAGGCTGATCAGATATTTTATCTCATGCCTGTATTCCATGATCCCGTCACTCCGTTCGGCCGAAGATCTCCATCATCTTCGCGTCCGTCAGCTTATAGTTGGTGTTCTTGTTGATGTAGTTTTTCAGGTACTTGAAGTAGTACTCCTGGTAGTGGTTGGCATAGCCCCGCACGTTGTTGATGTGAGCTTTCCAGTTTTTCACCGTCAGACTCCACCGGGGGAAATCCCATTCGATCTCCGAGGCGATGTTGCCGGACAGCACGTCCACCTTGGCGTTGATCTTCTCCGGAGAGTATACCTCATTGACCATGACGGCGCAATACTTCAGGAAGATTTCCACAAATTCGTTGTTCTTCAGCAGGGATCGGGCCAGGACTGTGGAAAAGCCCTTGCCGGCCCCATGGCCGTCGGGATGGAAATACTTGGTGAAGAAGTCCCGCCGGTAGCCGTTGGTGGTGGAATCGTCCTTCTCGTCGTTCCGGGCCATGGCGTCGCAGAAGTCGTAGTATATCCAGCGCCATTTGCCGTCCTTCTCGCTGGAGCGCCACCACTTGATGTTGCCGGAGTCGTTGTTGCCCACGATGATCTCCGCAGCGCAGTAGAGGGCGAAGTTCTCCACGTCGATCTGGGAGCAGACGTACTCGTAATCCCCGTAGTTGCTGAGGTCGCAGTTCTTGCTCTTGCAGAAGTCGATGAGGGCGGCGTAATCGTCCACGCACTTGGGATCGCCGGCCACCAGGACCCCATTGCCCCGCAGGACGTCGATGGTGTCCTTGTTGGTGACGGAGTAGTGCTGGGCGATGAAGGCCCGGCTCACCTTTTCGCGAAGGTTGTAGACCCCCCAGTACTGGCCGTTCAGATACAGGGCCGTCTGCACGTAGGCCTGCATGCACAGGTCTATGCCCGCGTCTTCCATGAGACCCGTGACGAGAACGTCCCGGATCTTGGTGGCCACGGCGTCCTTGGCGGAGCATCGGAGCACCAACGATTCATAGCTCTCGAAAGGCCGGTTGGAGAAGAAGGGATAGTCCAGTGTGGAGCCGCCGTAGCCCTTGCGGGCGATGAGGCCGAAGTTCCGCTGCTTCTGATACCGGGAGAAGGAGCCGAAGATGCGGATCATCAGATCCGACTCGAAGAGGACTTCCTTGCCGCCGGCGCTCGTATAGGTCCAGTGCGCGGGACGTTCCCATTCCCTCCCCCGCTGGTTGTAGTTGGCGCCCAGCTTTCTATCGTTGCTGGGGGTGGTCCACTCCGTGGCCGCGGTCTTGCCCTGATAGTGGCTGCCCACCACGTAGATGCCGTAATCCACGTTGAAGAGGTTGTCCGGATCGGTGACCAGGAAGCACACAGGCAGGGTGGAATCGTGGGCATCGGTGGTCTGGGTGTCCCCTACGATGATATAGGTGTTGGAGACCACGGGGCTCTTGTACAGGGTCCCGTTCTCACTGAAGGCCCTGGCCCGGAGCACCGCATTTTGGCTGAACGTCAGCTGCTCCCCCGCCCGATAGCGGGTGGAGCTCTCCGTGGGCGTGGTGTAGTCCAGGGTATAGGTCACATAGGTCCCGGCGGGGATCTCCATGCTGACGACCTGGGTGCCGTGATAGACGCCGCTGGGCTGAGAAACCGCGGGCGCTTCACAGTAGGCGCTGCCCATGAGGGGCGCGGTGTTGGCAGCTCCCTGGGTGGGCGTATCGCAGAGGCCCCAGCTGTCCCCCACCTTGGCGTAGGACACGCACGCTATGGACATAGGCACCGTCACCCGATCGATGAGGGTGCTGGCGTTGTTGTAGAGATAGAGGGTCTCCCCCTGACCGGATACGGCGAAATTCAGCGTCCGCGCCTTCATATCGGCGGTAACGCTCTTATCGTCCTTGCCCTCCAGCGGAAGGCTGCCGCTCATGTAGAGGATGAGATATCCTTTCCCGGCGATACTCGTTCCCTCAGGAAAAACCCATTTCGTGGGCTTTTTTTCGTTGTCCGACAGGGAGTAGCCGGAAAGGTCCACGCTTTGATCGGAGCGATTGTAGAGCTCCACCCACTTGCCCTGATCGTCGTCGTCGGGCACGCCTTTGCTGTCCAGCTTGTAGCGGTAGCCGTCGGAGAGGATCTCGGAGAAGGTGATGTCGTGAACGCCCACGTCCGGGTTGCGCTGCTTGTCGAAGGCGGCGTAGCCCGCGGTGGTGTTGGGATAGCCGGGGGTGGGCTTGTCAGAGGCCACGAAGCCTGCCTGGGTGTCTAGATCGCCGGAGGCGGTGTAGCCCCGGATCATGCTCCAATCCTTCGGCTGGGCCTCGAACTCGCACATGTCCAGGATGCCGCCGTTTTTGTCCACCAGGATCACGGCGTCGCCCTTGCTGCCGGATAGGTTGAAGGGCAGGGAGATATAGCCGGGCAGCTCCTCCGCCATGCACCAGAGCAGCAGATACTGGCCGGGGTCGATGACGGTGCCCTGGGGGAAGGTGAAGCGGTAGGGCTTGCGGATATCGTCGCTGATGCCGCAGCCGGAGAGATCCACGGGGACGTTGGTGGTGTTATGCAGCTCGATCCAGTCGGGATACTGGCCGTTGGGGCCCGCGGTGGTGGTGCCGTTGCGGGTCATGAACTCGGAGACATAAACCCCGTTGTGCTGGGCGGTGGTGCCCACGCTGAGAGGCGCGTCGTTCTCGCCAAGCTTCCGGCTCTCTTCATAGGCCGCCACGCCCGCGGGAGTGTTGGGATAGAGGGGCGAGGGCAGCATTTCCACGTACTGGCCGGCCGCCGCGTCCCAGCTCAGGGTATAGCCGGTATAGATGGAGGGGATCTCCATGGTGAACAGGGGTTCGCCGGCGGCGTTGGTGAGCCGGATCACGTCCCCCGCGCCCAGCTTGAAGTCGGCGATGAGGGCGTTCTCCACCTCCTCGCCGGTACACCAGACCAGGATATACCCGTCGGGAGGCAGCACGGTCCTGTCGGGGAAGACCCACAGCCGGTCCTCTCGATCCGAGAGACCCCAGCCGGAGATGTCCCGATCCTCCTGAGAGAGGTTATGCAGCTCCAGATAATCCGGATGGTTGCCCGCTCCGTCGGAGACGATGCCCGTGTTGCTGGACATGATCTCGCTGATGATGACGTCGGTGGTCAGCTGCACTGCGGGAGCGGCCTCCGTCTTCTTCTTGCGGCAGGAGGCCCAACTCACGCCGATGATGAGCAACAGCACCAGCACCACGGCAGCGGCGGGCTTGACCATTGCTTGTTGTGCGCGCCTACGCTTCATTTCCTTTCCTCGTTTCCTGAATACTTGTTCTGTGTATCATACCACAGGGGGGATCCGCTTCCAATGGAGCGAACGGAGATTTTACACTCTGTATACAATCCCCTCGCTGTTTTTTCGCAATTACGCCTGGGGTTCGGGGGCGGGGCCTTCCTCCCCTTCCTCTTCGGCATGGGGAGCGAGAGCCACGCAGACCACTCTGGTCCCCTCGTCCACCCGCATGACGCGAACCCCCTGGGTGGCCCGGCCGATGACGGGCACCTGAGAAACGGGGGTGCGGATGATGGTGCCGTCGTCCCGGACCAGCATCATGTCCTCGTCGCCCGAGGTCATCTTGCAGCAGGCCAGATCCCCGGTCTTCTCCGTCAGGTTCATGGCCATGATGCCCTTGCCGCCCCGGCCCTGGGCCCGGTACTGCTCCTCGTCGGTGCGCTTGCCCATGCCCCGTTCGGTGACGGTGAGCAAGGCGCCGCCGGGCACGATCTTCACCATGTCCACCACCTGGTCCCCGTCGTCGAGACGGATGGAACGGACGCCCTGACCGCCGCGGCCCGTGGCCCGCACGTCAGCTTCGGAGAAGCGGATGCACTTGCCCTTCTTGCTGGAGATCAAAAACTCGTCCTGACCGGAGGAGACCTCCACGCTCATGAGCTCGTCCCCTTCCAGGATGGACTGGATGAGCAGGCCTCCCTTTCGGATGTTGCTGCACTCGCTGATGCGGGTCTTCTTGATGAGGCCCTGGCGGGTGGCGGTGACCAGATACCGATTCTCCGTGTCCTCGCCCCGGCCGCCGGGATACATGGCTGTGACCTTCTCCCCGTCCTGCAGCTGGACCAGGTTCACCACGGGAACGCCCTTCGACGCCCGGCCGGTCTCCGGGATGGCGTAGCACCGGACCTTGAAGACTCGGCCCCGGGTGGTGTAGAAGAACAGATCGCTGTGGGTCGAGGTGACGAACATGCGCTCCACGAAGTCCTCTTCCTTGGTGGAATGGCCCATGACGCCCCGGCCGCCCCGGTTCTGGGTCCGGTACACGTCGGGAGAGATCCGCTTCACGTATCCGAAGTGGGTCATGGTCACCACCATGTCCTCCTCCTGGATCACGTCGTCGAGGTCGATATCCTCGAGGAGCTGGGTGATCTCCGTCCGCCGCGGGTCGGCGTACTTCTCCTTGACGATAAGGGCCTCCTGCTTCACGATGCCCATGAGCTTGTGCTCGTCGGAGAGGATCTCCTGGAGCTCGCCCACGCGGATCTTGAGCGCCGCTTCCTCGTCATGGAGCTTGTCCCGCTCGAGGCCCACCAACCGCTGCAGACGCATGTCCAAAATGGCCTGGCCCTGGCGCTCCGTGAGGCCGAAGCGTTCCGTCAAGCGGGCCTTCGCCTCCTGGGCGCTGGCGGATGTCTTCACGATCTGCACCACTTCGTCAATATTGTCCGTGGCAATGATGAGGCCTTCCAGAATATGGAGGCGCTCCATGGCCCGGTTGAGATCGTAGCGGGTGCGACGGGTGACCACGTCCCTCTGGTGCTCCAGGTAGTAGTAGAGCATGTCCCGAAGGTTCAGGACCCGAGGCTCCCCGTCCACCAAAGCGAGGAGGATGGCGCCGAAGGTGTCCTGCAGGGCGGTGTGCTTGTAGAGGTTGTTCAAAACCACCTGGGCGTTCACGTCCCGCTTCAGCTCGATGACGATGCGGGTGCCCTCCCGGTCGGTCTCGTCCCGAAGGTCCGAGATTCCCTCGATCTTCTTGTCCTTCACCAGCTCGGCGATCCGTTCCACGAGACGAGCTTTGTTCACCTGGTAGGGGATCTCGGTGACGATGATCCGGCTCCGGTTGGCGCTCATCTGCTCGATCTCGGTCTTGGCCCGGACCACGATCCGGCCCCGGCCGGTCCGGTACGCCTCGGCCACGCCCATGCGGCCCATGATGATGCCGCCCGTGGGGAAGTCGGGGCCGGGGATGTACTGCATGAGATCGTCCACGGTGATGTCCGGGTTGTCGATCATGGCGCAGAGGGCGTCGATTACCTCGCCCAGGTTATGGGGCGGGATGTTGGTGGCCATGCCCACGGCGATGCCGCCGGAGCCGTTGACCAAAAGGTTCGGAAACCGGGCGGGCAGCACGGCGGGCTGCTGCAGCGTTTCGTCGAAGTTGGGCACGAATTCCACTGTGTCCTTGTCGATGTCCGCCATCATCTCCGTGGCCATCTTGGAGAGGCGCGCCTCGGTGTACCGCATGGCTGCCGCGCCGTCGCCGTCCACGGAACCGAAGTTGCCGTGGCCTTCCACCAGCAGATATCTTGTGTTGAAGGGCTGGGCCATGCGGACCATGGCGTCGTACACGGCGGTGTCGCCGTGGGGATGGTACTTGCCCAGCACGTCGCCCACGATACGGGCGCTCTTGCGGAAGGGCTTGTCGGGCTGGAGGCCCAGCTCGCTCATGGAGTAGAGGATGCGGCGGTGGACGGGCTTGAGGCCGTCCCGCACATCGGGCAGGGCCCGGTCAGTGATGACCGCCATGG
>JAZRUD010000104.1:0-3301 GCA_045652385.1 Clostridia bacterium | reverse complement strand
GGTGAAGGTGAGCAGCACGCCGTTTTCCCCGTTGATGCGGGCGTAGGTGGTGTCGCTGTTGTCCACGACGCGCACGTCGGCCACGTCGCCCAGGCGCACCAGATCCAAACCGTCCAGTCCCAGGGACAGGATGGCCACGTTCTCCAGGGCTTCCACGCCCTTCACCTTGTCGCCTACGTTGACGATCCAGCTCGTGTCCCCGTCGGACACGAACCCGGCGGGCATCTCAAAGTTTTGGGCCTGGACCAGCTGGGCCACCAGCTCCTTGGTGAGGACGTTGTGCAGGTCCGCCGCGTCCTTGGCGGCGGCGAGCTGATTGCTGGCCTCCGTCAGGGCGTTGTCCAGCTCCTGCTGGCTGCTCTCCAGAACCGCCGCGCCGTCCTCGATCTGTTTGCGGCCGTCGTCGATCTGCTTCTGTGCGCTGTATAACTGACCGTTGACGGAGTTTTTCTGCTTCTCCAGCTCGGTGTAGCCGCCGTCGATCTGGGAAAGGCCGTCCTTGGCCGCCGCCAGGTTTTCGTCCAAAATGGCGATGCCCTCGTCCAGCTGAGCCATCTGATCCAATATTTCGGCGATCTGCTCCTGGGAGAGGCCGTTCTGCGCCAGCTGGGCTTCGATGAGCGCCAAACTCCTATCCACCCCGTCCAGCTCCCGCCTGAGGCCGGCCAAAGCGTCCGCCTTCTCCTCCGGGGTCAGGTCCTCCCGCGCCTCGGTCTCGGCGATGGACGCTTCCAGGGCCGCCTTCCTGTCCTCCAAAAAGGCGATGGACGACTGGAGCGTGCTGAGCAGCTGCCGCTGCTGCTGGAGGCCGTCCCGCTGGGCCACCAGCTCGGCCCGCTGCTCCTCCATCATGGCGATGGCGTCCGTCAGCTCCTGCTTGTTCTTGTCCAGCTCCGTCTTGGCGTCCTTAAAGCCCTGATCGGCTGCGTAGCTGCCGTTCCACAGGGCCTGCTGGCCCTTGTCCAGCTCCGTCCTGGCGTCCTCCAGCTCCTGTCGGCCCTCGTCGATCTTCTGCTGGCCCTCGTCGATCTTGTCGAAGGCTGCCTGGGCCGCCTCGTCCATGGCGTCGTAGAGCCTGCGGTTCAGCTTGGTGATCTTTTCCTTGTTGGGCTCGATCTCGATCTGCTCCGCCACCAGGCCCGTGGCGTTCACCGACGCCACGCCGTTGGTGCCCTCCAGCGCCGGGATCAGCTTGTCGCTGACGAACCCCGAGAGGTCGATGGGGTTCATGTCCTTGTAGTGGACCGCCGCCACCACCGTGGGGATCAGGTCCGTGGACAGCTCCATCATGTTGGTGGTGCCCACGCCCTCGGGCCACTCCCCCTTCAACCGGGTCACCGCCTGCTGGATGTCCAGCATGGCCCTGTCCACGTTCACCGTGTCCTCGAAGGTGAGATACACCACGGACACGTTCTCCGAGGACACGGAGGCTATCTCCTTGAGATCGTCCAAGGCCGCCAGGCTCTGCTCCAGGGGCTTGGAGACGGTGGTCTCCACCTCCTCCGGGGCGGCGCCCACGTAGGGCGTGATCAGGACGATGTAGGGGAAGCTCATCTCCGGCAGCAGATCAGGGGTCATCCTGGTCACGGAAACCGTGCCCAGGACCAGGACCAGTATGACCGCCACCAGCACGGTGAAGGGCTTTTTGACACTGAATTTTGAGATCACAGCTTGCTCCGATTATATATGATGTACCATTGTATCAGAAATCCCGCCGGACATTGTGAAAGGGATGTGAAAAAACAGGGGACGCCGGTCTTCAAGCCGCGCGCCCCTCGCTTTTCAGCTAAAACCAAAGCTTTTTGATGTCCATGACCTCGCTGCTCTGCAGGTACTCCTTGAGGTAGATGCCGCAGCACTCCTCCCAGGTGCAGTCGCCCTCGTTGTTCTCCACCATGATGGCGATGACCCGGCCGGGGACCACGATGTCCCTTCCCTTGCCGCTCTCCCGGTGGAACCGGGCCATGGCCGCCACGATCTCCCGAATGTCCGCGTGGGCGAAGATCTCGCTGAAATAGGCCGCCTCCTCCCGGCGCCGTTTGTCGAAGGTCTTGTTGTGGAAGACGCGGATGACCGTGGCGATCAGGAAGGTGAGGGGCATGACGGACACCATGGGGATCCAGACGGGCAGGCGGGTGGCGAAGCCGTAGAAATCGTTCCAGCCGCCCCTGTCCTCACCCAGGACCACCACCATCACGTAGTAGAGGACGGCGTAGACGAACACGGGCACCAGGGCGAACAGGGTGTCCCTGAGGCGGATGCGCTGCTCGCTGATGAAGAAGCAGAAGGCCACGATGGCCAGGATCGGGCAGAGGCCGTGGAGGAAGAAGCGGGAGCCCGTGAAGATCAGCACGAAGCCCTTCACCGGCGCCAGCACGCACAGGGAGATGAGGAAGGTCAATGCCACCGCCGTGACCCCGGCGTAGACCATGTCCACGACCCAGCGGGGCAGATGGAAGTTGTGCTTCCTGAGGCCGTCCAGGGAATAGGGGAACACCAGCGCCATGGACGCGCCCATGAGGATGTTGGAGTTTACCGTGAACATACAGAAGGTCCTAAGACCCATATGGTCGAAGTTCTCGTCGTAGATGGTGGTCAGGTTCATGGTCACGCCGATGCAGACGCAGATGACCACTACGGCGGCGCTGACCATGGTGAACAGACAGTGCTGCCGGGTCACGGTGACGGTTTTGTCCGTGCTCTCCCGCCGGCCTGCCGGCCTCTCCTCCACGGACTTGGCGACGATCTTTTCCTCTACGGGTGTTTCGACGGGCTTTTCCTCCATGGATATCCCTCCTTTATTCCACCTCTATTTCCTTGATGATGCACTCGTTCCCCCGCAGCAGCCAGGTCTCCCCGCTGTGGCAGTAGGGGCACTCCCGGCCGTACTGGACCGTGGGGTAGGTCCTCTCACAGTTCCCGCAGAAGGTCACGGCGGGGATGGCCTCCAGCTCCAGCTCCGCGCTTTCCAGGACCGGGTGGCGCCGACGGAAGTAGTTCCAGCAGTCGGTGAAGTAGTCCGTCATGATGCCGGAGACCTCCCCCACCTGCAGCGTCACCCGCAGGATCTTTTGGATGTCCTGCTCCGCCGCCGTCTCCTCTAAGGATTTGGCGAGGTGCAGGATGATGCCCATCTCATGCATGTCAGTCCTTCATCAGGGCTTCCACGTCCACGCCGTTGCCCGTGTGGGGATGGGTCTTGTGGAACTCCTTGGTGGCCCGGTTGTATTCCTTCCGCTTGCGGCGCATCATCTTCGCCTCCTCGGACCCGCTGTGGGCCACGATCTTGAAGGCCCGCTTG
>JAZRUD010000103.1:0-2868 GCA_045652385.1 Clostridia bacterium | reverse complement strand
GGATGTCGTTCATGCGGCGATAGTAGATGGCGCGGGGGTTGTTCCAGGTACGGAACACGGCCTTGTTGGCGCCCAGCAGCTGCTCTTTGGGATCGGTGGGGACGTCGGCGCTGATCTTGGCCTTGTATTCGGCCTTGAACTGCTCGGCCAGATTCTTGAGATCCTCGGCGGTGAGCTCGGTGTCCAGCTTCACGCCCTTCTCTGCCTTCATCTGGTCGATGAGCTCCTCGAAATACTTCTTGCCCACCTCCATGACCACGTCGGAATACATCTGGATGAACCGACGATAGGAGTCATAGGCGAAGCGGGGGTTGCCGGTCTTCCGGGCAAAGGCTTCCACCACGGTGTCGTTGAGACCCAGGTTCAGGATGGTGTCCATCATGCCGGGCATGGAAGCGCGGGCGCCGGAACGAACGGAGACCAGCAGGGGGTTCTCCAAATCACCGAACCGCTTGCCGCTCATCTGCTGGATCTTTTCCACGTACTCATCGATCTCGGCCAGGATCTCATCGTTGATCTTCTCGCCGTCGTCATAGAACTTGATGCAGGCTTCGGTGGTGATGGTGAAGCCCTGGGGCACGGGCATGCCCAGGTTGGTCATTTCAGCCAGGTTCGCGCCTTTGCCGCCCAACAGGTTGCGCATGTCCTTGGAGCCTTCGGAAAACAGGTAAACGTATTTGTGTGCCAAGTTCTTTTTCCTCCCGTATAAGATTTGGTTTGGAACGATTTATTATATCAGCCCATCGACAGGATTGCAAGGTTTTTTCAGCATTTTCGAGCATGGATGCAGGAAAAAATGCACAAAAAAGGGAGGTGCGATCCTCCCGGCGTTTCGTTCGCTCAGCAGTAGCCCATGCCCCTGAGAGCCAGGATCCAGAGAAACATGGTGACAAGGGATAGAAGGGACGTGGTGGCCACGATCTCCGCGGCCAGCTCTCCGTCGCCGCCCAGCTCGTAGCTCATGGCAACGGACACCACCGCCGTGGGGGCTGCCGTAGCCGTCAGGACGCCCACCAACGCCGCGTCCCGGATACCGAGGAGCACCGCCACGGGCACTATCATCAAAGGCGAGAGAATCAAGCGCACGGCGGACACGCCCAGCACCAGCTTCTTGTTCTTCTCCAAGGATTTTAGAGTCAGCGACGCGCCCACCAGCACCATGGCCAGGGGCGTTGCGGCGCTGCCCATGGCTTTCATGGGCTTATCGAGATACTCGGGGAAGGTGATCTTCAAGAAGGCACAGAGGGCGCCCAGGATGGAGGCGATGATCAGGGGGTTCTTTATGATCTTCAGCAGCATCTGGCCCAGGTTTACCTTGCCGCCCCGCAGCAGTTCGAAGGTGAACACGGCCAGCAGATTGAACATGGGCACCACGATGGAGACAAGCAGGCTCACGGGGCCCACGTTCTCCGGTCCGCAGAGCTGCTCGGCATAGGCCATGCCCAGCAGCACGAAGTTGCTGCGATACATAGCCTGTATGGCCACGGAGGACTGGCGATAGTCCTTGATGATGCGAGGCACCGTCAGCATGTAGAGGGTGAATAAAAAGAGGATGGATAAGCCTCCGAACAGCATGAGCTTGCCGCTGTCCGCGCCGGTGAAGTCAGCATTGCGCACATTGTTAAAGAGGGAGAAGAACAGGAAAGATCGGAACAAAAAGGTGTTGTACTTGGGCAGATCCTCTGTCTTCAGGACGCCCTTCTTTCGCAAAAAAGCCCCCATCCCCATATAGAAATACAGCGGGAAGAGCGCCAGAAAGGTATTTTTCAGCAGTTCCACAGATTACTCCTGTTCCGTCGCCTGAGGCGGCATATGCAATGAGGTGAACAAGGCCGCGGCTTTTTCGATGCCGGGCAGGTACAGTTTAGCATAGGGAAGGAGATGTGACAAGACCTCCGTCCGAAGGGGCTCCTTCATCTTGACACGCCCCAGCTGGTCGTCGTCCAGCAACAGCATCCGCCGCATGGCTTCGAGCGCCGTTTTGCCGATCCGCCGCCCTACAGGGGAGCAGGCCATGCACACTGCCCCGCCCCTGTCCGGGAGGAAGCGAATGACGGGGTCCTCCCGAAGGTCCCGGCCGCAGACGGCGCAATGGGTGATGGCGGGGCGAAAACCCGCCAGAGACAAAAAGCGGACCAGAAAGCAGGCCGCCAGGTCCCCGGGGTCGTTCTCCCCGTAGGTGAGGAAGGACAGGGTGTGATAAAGAAGGGAGAATATCTCTTCGCTGCTCTCCTCCGCCTGAACCCCCTCCAGACACAGAGCAGCGCAAAGGGAGGCCGCGGCGAACCTGGTCACGTCCTCCCGCAGGGGGTAGAAGCTCTCCAGCACCTCCCCCTGGTCGATGATGTATTTGTTTTTGTGGTAAAAGAGCTGATACTCCCCGTAGACGAAGGGCTGGGTGCAGGCGAGCAGCGGCGACGTGGCCTTGCGGCAGTTCCGCGCCTTTGCGTCCACCCGGCCCTGCTCCACCGTGAACAGGGTCAGTATCCTATCGTTGTCCCGGTAATCCACCGTCCGGATCACCATGCCCCTGAGGGTCAGATCCGCCATGCTCCTTCTCCCGCAGCCGGGCGTATTTAAGATACGCCTCCACCCGGCCGCTTTTGTAAAATGCCTCGAAGGCTTTCTTTTCTTCCGGTGTCATGGGCGCCTCCTTTCAGGGAGAGTATGATCTGAAAGGCAGCGGCCTCATTCAGCCCTCGTAGCCCAATTCGTTGAGAACGCTCTGCCGGTTGCGCCAGTCGTCCTTGATCTTCACCCACAGCTGCAGATTCACCTTCACACCCAAAAGCCACTCCATGTCCTCCCGGGCTGCGGAGCCGATCTTTTTGAGCATGGACCCACCCCGGCCGATGATGATGCCCTTGT
>JAZRUD010000102.1:0-2193 GCA_045652385.1 Clostridia bacterium | reverse complement strand
GTGATGGTGCTGGCCCCTTCCACGAACGCCCCGGCCTTGAGGTCGCTCCAGGCGGCACCCAAAATGCGCACCGCATCCACCCCCGGATGATCGTAGAATCGGGCGTCTTCGGCGGCGATGAAGGCGTTTTTCACGTGGTCGGGAATGTCGCCGATCCGAACCAACAGCCGTTCCTCGCCTCCCGACAGAGCAGAGAAGAGCTGATCGTCCCCGTCGAAGACCTGAACGCTCAGCTTCTCGTAGCTCAGCTTCTCCTCGTCCAGCATGTGCCAGGCGTCCCGGCTCAGCACGTAGGCGGTCACGATCGCCGCCGGGATAAGGATCAGGGCCGCCATACAAAAAAGCCACCGTTTCAGGCGGCGGTGGGCAGCTGGCTTGATATCTGTGTTTCGTTTCCGTCCCATGATGACTTAGTATGGGACGAAAGCGACGCAGGTATGCTAATGGAGCAGGAATCGACGGACCCGCTTTTGATACAGATTCGCCGCGGCCTCGAAGAGGATGTCCAGCAGGAAGAACACAGCTTCCACGATGAGGATGAGGACCACCACGGGGATGTCCGGCAGCATCTTGAGCACGTCCACTCCCGCCACCATGTACATGGCCCAGAGGCCCAGGGCTGTGCCCAGGTTGCAGTAGAGGACTGTAAAGATGGACCGAACGGCAGGGACGGTGATGAACTTCTGGAAGAACCGGCGCACGATGCCGTAGTGGCCGATGAGGGTCACATACATGAACCAGCTCATGCGGTCGGGGCAGAGCAGGAACCCCAAAATGGTCACCGTGAGGAAGCACAGCCAGGCCATGCCGAACTGGTCCTCCTGGACCAAAATGACGATAAAAAAGCCGCTGAGGGCCGCGCACAGGAACCGAAACCCGGTCAGCACCTCCGAGGCGTAAAGGAACAGCAGCGTCAGGGCAGCCACCATGGCGCCCAGGGATACCCGGCGGCTCAGGGGCAGCTTCTTCTTTTCCATCAGTGGCAGCCTCCGCAGTTACAGAGGCAGTTGAGACAGAGCATGGTGGTGCACCAGTCGCACATGTCGCAGTCCTGCCCGCCCATGTTCAGGGGTCCGTTGGCAAAGCCTCGCCCCGTGTTCATGACGGTGGCGTAGGCGTTTTGATACTCCATGTTCCCCGGCTCCATGCTGCAGGCCATGGACAGGTGCTGCCGCGCCTGGTCGTACCAGCCCCAACGGAAATACAGGATGCCGTAGAGATAATGCCACTCCGCGTTGTGGAGGGGGATGCCGTCCAGAACCGATCGGGCGGCGTTCAGATTGTTCTGGGAGAAGTAGCTGCGGACCCGGGAGAACTCCTGGGCATAGTCCCCGGCATAGCTCCCCTGGCTCTGCCAGTAGCCGCCCTGGGAGTAGGTGCTGTGGCCGTGGGAATTGTACCCGCCGTAGGAAGAGGAGCCGCCGTAGCCGGAGGAGTCCTTCTTCTTGGTGAGCATCTCGTAGGCCTGGTTGATCTCCTTGAGCTTCTCGTTGGCCATGTCCTTCATGGGCCCGTCGGCGTAGCGGTCGGGATGATACTTTTTGACCAGAGCGAGATACGCCTTGCGGATCTCCTCCTGGGAGGCGTTTTCGCTGACGCCCAATACCTTATAGGGATTCATGACCGACCTCCTTTCCGCTTCCTTCCAAAGCCTTCCGGGTGCGCTCCGGGCACCCCAGGGTGAGCACGTTCTCCATGATCCCCCGATCCCGGCTGGGGGACAGCAGGTCGAAGGCCTTGTGGGCCTCCTCCAACGAGGCGTAGAGTCCGAAGGCCGCGTCCTCCTTGGAGGCGTTCGCCTTCAGATAGGGGTTGAAGGTTCCCTTCTTTTGGTCCTTCTCCCGATCGTCCCAGGCGTCCATGAGATAGATCCATCGGCCCAGGTTGTAGAGGAGCCATTTCAGCGGCAGCTTTTCCTGCTCAGGGAAGGGGAGCATGTCTCCCAGGGCTTCCAGATACTTGCCCGTGGGATCCGCCGCCGCGTCCGGCCGTCCGTCGTCTCGCTCCATGGCGGCCTGGTCCCGATAGAACTGCTCCGTGCGCGCCTTCAGCGCCGGGTAGTCCCGTCCGGCCTTCCTGACGGCTCCCTTCAGCAGCAGGGCTGCCGCGCCCTTTTTGAGGTCCCGTTCGTCCTGCCAATCATCCAGGCACTTGTCGTATGCGAGGAGTACGTTCAAAGTCGGATCGTAGCCA